>CAUUIG010000059.1:0-10666 GCA_963545095.1 uncultured Streptococcus sp. | reverse complement strand
TGGTTGCTTGGTAAGAAAGGTATGAACTCTACTAAAGCTATCGGTATTATTATCGTACTTGCTTTGGTTCTTTCTGCCCTTGGTCACTTTGCACTTGGAATGGGAGCTAAATAAGCTTTATGGTAAAATCATTAATTTTGGTGAGTCATGGTCGCTTCTGTGAAGAACTTAAAGGTAGCACTGAAATGATTATGGGTCCACAAGACAATATTCATGCAGTGGCTCTTCTTCCAGAAGACGGTCCAGAAGAATTTACTGCAAAATTTGAAGCAGCTATAGAAGGATTGGATGATTTTCTAGTCTTTGCGGATCTTCTTGGTGGTACACCATGTAACGTGGTAAGCCGTTTGATTATGGAAGGTCGCGACATCGAACTTTATGCAGGGATGAATCTTCCAATGGTGATTGAATTTATCAATGCGAGCCTTACAGGCGCAGATGCGGACTACAAGAGCCGTGCTGCAGAAAGCATTGTGAAAGTTAATGACCTGTTAGCGGGCTTCGATGATGACGAAGATGAATAAGATGTGACAACGTGAAAATCACAGGGAAAATAGGCGATAGGAGGATGGAGCGATGCTCCGACGATAATCGGTCTTTTTCCCAAAGATTTTAGTTGGAACTCGATTCAATAAGATGTGACAACGTGAAAATCGTTAGAGCATTTTATATAGAATATACATGGGAATGGGGCTTACTCCCATTCCCATATTTAATAGAAAAAGAGGAACTCAATGCTACATTATACAAAAGAAGACTTGATTGAATTGGGTGCAGAAATCACTACACGTGAAATCTACCAACAGCCTGATGTATGGAAAGAAGCTTTTGAATCTTATCAAGCAAAGCGTGAAGAAATTGTAGCCTTCCTACAAGGGATTGCTGATAAACATGACTATATCAAGGTTATCTTGACAGGTGCTGGGACTTCTGCTTATGTGGGAGATACCTTGGTACCTTACTTTAAGGAAGTCTATGACGAACGCAAATGGAATTTCAATGCTATTGCGACAACAGATATCGTTGCCAATCCAGAAACTTATTTGAAAAAAGATGTGGCGACTGTCCTTGTATCTTTTGCTCGTAGTGGGAATTCGCCTGAAAGTGTGGCGACTGTTGATTTGGCCAAAGCCTTGGTGGATGACCTTTATCAAGTGACCATTACATGTGCAGCAGATGGTAAATTGGCTCTTCAAGCCCACGGTGATGACCGTAATCTCTTGCTCTTGCAACCAGCTGCTTCTAATGATGCTGGCTTTGCCATGACTTCTAGCTTTACGTCTATGATGTTAACAGCTCTCTTGGTCTTTGATCCTACAGAATTTGCTGTTAAAGCTGAACGTTTTGAAGTTGTATCTAGTCTTGCCCGTAAAATTCTAGACAATGCAGAAGATGTCAAAGAGCTTGTTGACCTAGACTTTAACCGTGTCATCTATCTAGGCGCTGGTCCTTTCTTTGGACTTGCTCATGAAGCTCAGCTCAAGATTTTGGAATTAACAGCTGGTCAAGTTGCGACTATGTATGAAAGTCCAGTCGGCTTCCGTCACGGTCCAAAATCATTGATCAACGAAGATACCGTTGTTTTGGTCTTTGGTACAACGACAGACTACACTCGCAAGTACGACTTGGACTTGGTTCGTGAAGTTGCTGGTGATCAGATTGCTCGCCGTGTTGTGCTTTTGAGTGATCAAGCCTTTGGTCTTGAAAATGTCAAAGAAGTGGCCCTTGGTTGTGGCGGTGTCTTGAATGATATTTACCGTGTTTTCCCTTACATCGTTTATGCCCAACTCTTTGCCCTATTGACTTCACTCAAGGTAGAAAATAAACCAGATACACCGTCTCCTACAGGTACAGTAAACCGTGTGGTACAAGGTGTTATCATCCACGAATATCAAAAGTAAGACAGTGTTTATGAATTCTTGACAAGAGGATTTGTAAATTATCAGATAAACCATAGATTGTCAGTAGGCTTTCTATGGTTTGTTTGCTTGAGAGAAATAGTAAAAGGAGAACAGAATGAAAGCATACACAGAGCGTGTATTTGGAAATGTTGAGGGCAAGGATGTCTTGGCCTATCGCTTTGAGACTGAGGCAGGTTATCAGCTAGAGGTCATGACTTATGGTGCGACCATCTTGCGTTATGTCACACCTGACAAGGCTGGAAATTTTGCCAACGTTATCTTGGGATTTGATGACTTTGATAGCTATGTAGGCAATAGTCCCAAGCATGGAGCTAGCGTAGGTCCTGTGGCAGGTCGTATTGCAGGTGCGACCTTTGAGCTCAATGGCAAGACCTATGATCTGGAAGTCAACAATGCTAGCAACTGTAACCACAGTGGCTCAACAGGTTGGGATTCGAGCTTGTTTGAACTAGTTGAAGCGAGCGACCATGGCTTGACCCTCTACACAGAGCGTACAGATGGCACAGGAGGGTTCCCTGGGAACCTCAAAATATGGATTAGTTACCACTTGGAAGAAACTGGTGCCTATGAAATCAGCTACAAGGTAACGACCGATCAGGATACGCTAGTCAATCCAACCAACCACAGTTATTTCAACTTGTCTGGTGATTTCACGCAGACGATTGACCGTCATGTCTTCCAGTTAAATACTGAGGGGATTTACCCAATTGCTCCCGACGGTGTTCCTGCCAAAACTCCAGATGCCAATCGTGATGTGGTCAAACACATCTATAATGGTGCCTTGTTGAAAGATATCTTTGCAGAAGAAGATGAGCAAATTCAGCTGGTATCTGGTTTGGATCACCCATTTGCCCTTCCTGCAGGTCATGACAATGCTGGATTCCTTTATGACCAAAACTCAGGTCGCTTCCTGCTTTTCAAGACAGAGGCTCCTTGCTTTGTGGTCTACACAGCAAACTTTGTGGATGAGAGTGTTATCATAGGAGGTCAGCCAATGGTACAGCACAATGGGATTGCCCTTGAAGCGCAAGCTTTACCAGATGCCATTCACAGTGACCTCAGAGACCAAGTCATTCTCAAAGCCGGTCAAACCTTTACAAGTAAGACACGTTATGAGCTTGTTGTGAAATAAAAAAAGCTGGTTAAAAAGTCTTTAAAATTAAAATAACGCATATTGTCAGATGCTGAAAAGTTTGATAATATGCGTTTTATTATGGAAAGATTTACGTTATCTTATCCTGAAATGGCTTTGTTTTTGAGTTATCTGACTTGACTTTCTTGATGGGAATGATATAATAGTTGTAACAAAAAATATTACAACAGAAAAGAGGACTATTTATGACCTATGAATACAAGAGCCACATTTATTTGGCAGAGGCAGTTTTAAATGTAAAGGATTTGGCAAGTCAAACAGCCTTTTATCAGCAAATCATTGGTTTAGAAATCCTATCTCAAACTGAGACAGAGTCCATTCTAGGACTGGGTGGAAAAGCCTTGGTACAGCTGATTCAAGCTCAAGAGAGTGGAGAAGTAAGGGAACATTATGGCCTTTACCATCTGGCCGTTCTCTTGCCAACACGAAAGGCTTTGGCTGATGTCTTGAAACACCTGACAGATTTACAGATTCCTCTTGTTGGCGGTGCAGATCACGGTTACAGTGAGGCCCTTTACTTGGAAGATTTGGAGGGAAATGGCATCGAGCTCTATCGAGATAAGCCAGTTTCCACATGGGATATTCGAGAAGATGGACGCATTATTGGGGTGACGGAGGCTCTTGCGGCGCAGGACATCTATGAGTTGGGGGAAAGAGTAGAGCCCTTTGTCCTAGCAGAAGGTACGAGAATGGGGCATATCCATCTTTCCGTCAAGGATAGTAAAAAGTCCAGCCAGTTTTATCAAAAAGTGTTAGGACTAGAGGATAAATTCAGTGTGCCTAGCGCTAGTTGGATTGCAGCTGGAGACTACCATCATCATTTAGCAGTCAACGAATGGGGAGGAAAAGACCTAGTTCCGCGTAAGCAAGGTTTGCCAGGCTTAGCCTATTATGCCATTGAAGTCGCACATAAAGAAGAACTGTTAACGATTGCTAAACGAGCACAAGAGGTTGATGCACCAGTTAAGTGGCTGACATCGAACCAGCTGGAAGTTACAGATCCAGACGGAATTGTGACCCGTATTCGTTTAGACAGGATATAATGACAATCAGAGGATCAATTGTAGAAAGTACCCCTTATCCTAGTCAGATATGTAGAAAATTTGATATGATAGTAGGGAACAAGGAGAAGAAAACAATGACCAGCGAATACCAGAAAATGATAGCGGGAGAGGTTTACCGTCCATCGGATCCAGAATTGCGGGCCTTGGCTCAGGCTTCTCGTCAAAAACAGACTGCTTTTAACAAGGAAGAAGATCCCCTGAAGGGAGCGGAGATTATCAAGACTTGGTTTGGTTCGACTGGGAAAAATCTCTATGTCAATCCACGCCTGGTGGTCGATTATGGAGTCAATATCCATATAGGGGAAAACTTTTATTCTAATTGGAACTTGACCATGTTGGATGTTTGTCCGATTCGCATCGGGGATAATGCTATGATTGGTCCTAACTGTCAGTTCTTAACTCCCCTCCACCCACTGGATCCGCAGGAACGCAATTCAGGGGTTGAATACGGAAAGCCCATCACTATTGGAGATAATTTCTGGGCTGGAGGTGGTGTCATTGTCCTTCCTGGAGTGACACTGGGCAATAACGTAGTGGCAGGAGCAGGGGCCGTAATTACCAAGTCCTTTGGAGACAATGTTGTTCTAGCTGGCAATCCCGCGCGTGTGATTAAGGAAATACCTGTGAAATAAAGCGATTGGGCAAAAAGTCACTAAAATTAGAAAAAGGTATCTTATCAAGTGTTTAAAAAACGTTGATAGGATGCCTTTTATCATAAATTAGATTAACTTTTTTTCAATTGAGTGTTTACCTAGCTTTTTGATAGGTTTCACGCTAGAGGTTTTACAAATTCTTTCTCTTCTTAGCATTTTTGGTCAGGGAAACCTGGTAAGTATCCTGTTCTTTAGTGAGGTAATGGATGATTTGAAAGTCATCGGTTTGAGCCTTGAAATCCACTTCATAGACAGTGGTGACCTGTTCTCCATCATTGCTGGTATCAATCGAGATAAGGTCTAACTCAGTACAGAATTGTGATAGCCCAGATTGGATAGTTTGGAGTTTCTTATCTTGGTTGGCAATTGTGATGGTTAATAGTCTACGACGTTGGTGGTTACTCTTGCTTTGTTGTTTTTCCAAAAGAAGCCATACTGCTAAGATAAAGACGGTGAAGAGAACCGCTAGAGCTAGGTATCCTGTCCCTGCCGCCAGCCCGATAATCATGGCAAGGAAGATAGCAATTAGCTCCCGTGAGCCACTGGTAGCTGAACGGAAACGAATGAGGCTAAAGGTTCCTGCAACGGCGATAGAGGTTCCTAGGCTACCATTTACCAGAAAGATGACCAAGGTCATCAAGCAGGGGAGTAGGGTCAAACTAATAGCGAATTCCCGTGTGTAGAGGGTGCGGTGTTTGTAAGCCCAGGTCAGCGCTAAACCTAAGATTAGGCTGACCAAGAGAGCCAGAAAGAGCTGGATAGGATTGGCAGTAGCAGTTGTATCGTTGAAAATAGAATTAAAAAGATTAGACATAAGTAGTACCTACACTTTCTGTGCTTGGTCGTGGGCTATAGTCCAGCCCTTGAGACTTGTGGTAGGCGCAGCTGTATTTTGAAAATTTCTGCTCTACCAGTCCATATTGGTCGAGAATGTCTTGTAGCCATTGGGGTTTTCTACCTGGTGCTTTGATTTCCATGATGACAATGTCCTCGTTTAGTAGAGGGAAACCCTCTTTTCCTGAAAATAAACTGACATTATTATCACGATAGGTTAGATTTTGGTCAATGGTGACACGAATTTTATTGTAAGGAAATCCGCTAATTTCTTTCTTTTCCTTGAGAGAAAAGCGGTCGTAGTAGATATACATACGAGGGATGATAGCTTGCTGATATTCTTCTTGGAGTTGCTGGATTTTTTCAATCATCATTTGGTCCTTGATGCTGCTATCCAGCTGTCCCTTGGTCATAAATTGGGTGATAGACTGGGGAGTCGACAAGAGGCGATATTTTCGTCCGACACCAGCCCTGTCCTTGGATTTGATTTCTAAAAATACCTGACTATCAGGCTGGACTTGACTGAGATAGGTTCGCATCCGAATCTTTTCTTTGCGCTTAGTACCTTGGCCATCCTCCTGAATCATATCAAATTGCTCTGTATCAAAGTAGATGTTGGAAATGGTCGAAGTTGGATAATCATCCTCGACGAGGTATATTTTTAAGTCCTCTATTAAATTAGCCAAGTCGCCCTTGGCAACGACATATTTGGTTTCAATTCGTTTAAAGCTTGTTTCAATTGGTTTCATAAATCCTGTCTCCTTTATCAAACTATTTCAGCACACTATCTGATTAGAAGATAGGTGTGTCTGGGCAAGTTGAACTTGCTTGTGATTAGTCTATGGAATTTTCCTAAAACTTTTGTTAAAGATAACTTAACTGAAACTGAACTTAAGAAAACTTTTAGAAAAAGTTTAGATTTTTTTCAGACTTCCCCTGTAAACTAAGGTCAAGCTAAATGAAGGCGAGGAAAAAAGTATGAAATCAAAAAAATGGACTCTAATCTTAACCAGTGTAACAGCTCTGACCTTGATGACAGCTTGCGGGCAATCAACGACCAAGTCAAGTACAACTGCAGCGGCAGATACTACTGCCATCACAACTTCAGCTAAAAATAGTCAAACTTCTTACTTTACAGAAAAGGACTACGACACTTCTTATGATGAAAATACAGCTTCTAAGATTGAGCTATCGGGCTCATCTGCAAACGTCTCTGGAGATGGTGTGACAGTTTCTGGCTCAACGGTGACCATCTCAAAAGCAGGTACCTATGTCATTTCAGGTCAGTCTGACGGTGTGCAAATTAAAATCGCAGCTGATAAGTCTGATGATGTGAAACTTGTTCTCAAAGGTGCAAGCATGACCAATACAGATGCAGCAATTTCTGCGACATCAGCCGGTCATGTCTACCTGACTCTGGCAGAGGGAACCACCAATAGTCTCTCAGACTCAAGCTCTAACAGTGATGAAAAGGCAAATGCGGCTCTCTTTTCTAAGGTTGATTTGACTATCAATGGCTCAGGAACTCTCAATGTAGATGGCAAGAAAAGCAATGCCATCAAGGCAAATGACACCCTCCATATCACGGGTGGAACCTTTAACATCACATCAGTTGGCGATGCCTTTAATGTCAATGATGAACTCAACATCACTGGTACGACTATGACCATCGATGCCAAGGAAGATGGTGTTAAAGTTGATAATGATGACGATATGACTGTCGGAAATATGTATTTGGCGAACAATACCATAACAGTCACAGCAGGCGAGGACGGCATTCACGCTTCTGGAAATCTAGTGATTGATAGTGGTACTTACACAGTCAAGAATGCGACTGAAGGAATTGAAGGGAGATCCATTACGATCAATGGTGGCGATATCAATGTCTACTCGACAGATGATGGAGTCAATGCAGCCAATAAAAATGCCCAGCAAAGTGATATTTACTTTACTATGACAGGGGGCAATCTAACTGTAGAAGTGGGTCAAGGTGACACAGATCCAATTGACTCAAACGGGAATATCACGGTTACCGGTGGAACCATTAAAATGACTGGTCAAACAGGTTTTGACTTTGATGGAACCGCGACCTATACAGGTGGGGATATCTATCTAAATGGCGAAAAACAAACGGAAATCGTCAACTCTATGCCTGGAGGCGGTGGACCAAATGGAGGTCCTCAAGGAAATGGTGGTCCTGGCGGACTAGGATAAACAAAAAAGGATAGCATTTTAAGAGAAATGTTATCCTTTTTATATCGATGATAGATTGATATGTTACGAGTGATTTTACAATTGTTAGGCTACCCGTCTTTGTTTACTGACTCAAGTTATCAGCTTCCTATTGACACTTTGTCAGCTTTTGATACAATAGTACAAAATCAGAGGAGGTGGGTTATGATTCAGAAACATGCGATTCCCATTTTAGAGTTTGATGACAATCCTCAGGCGGTTATCATGCCCAATCATGAGGGGCTGGACTTGCACTTGCCCAAGAAGTGTGTCTATGCTTTTTTAGGTGAGGAGATTGACCGCTATGCGAAGGAAGTAGGGGCGGATTGTGTCGGTGAATTCGTTTCTGCCACCAAGTCCTATCCAGTCTATGTCATCAATTACAAGGGAGAGGAAATTTGTTTGGCTCAGGCTCCTGTTGGTTCAGCTCCAGCAGCCCAGTTTATGGATTGGTTGATTGGCTATGGTGTGGAGCAGATTATTTCAACTGGTACCTGTGGTGTGCTGGCTGATATAGAAGAAAATGCCTTTCTAGTCCCTGTTCGCGCTCTGCGAGATGAAGGAGCTAGTTATCACTATGTGGCACCTTCTCGTTATATGGAGATTCAGCCAGAGGCTATTGCTGCTATTGAGCGAGTGTTGGAAGCCAGAGGGATTTCTTATGAAGAAGTCATGACCTGGACGACAGATGGTTTTTACCGAGAAACGGCTGAAAAGGTGGCTTATCGCAAGGAAGAAGGCTGTGCTGTTGTGGAGATGGAGTGTTCTGCGCTTGCGGCAGTAGCCCAACTGCGTGGGGTTCTCTGGGGTGAATTGTTGTTCACAGCTGATTCCTTAGCAGACTTGGACCAGTACGACAGTCGTGACTGGGGTTCAGAAGCTTTCGAGAAGGCCTTGGAACTCTGTCTTGAGATAGTCTCTCAGTTCTAGCTACTCTCCTACTTTTTATGGTACAATGGATGTATGTTATTCAAAATATTTGTGAAAAAAATTGAAAGAGCCTTGGGCGGACTTTCGCCAGCTCGTCGGATTTTTCTAAGTTTCGCTGGAGTTATTTTTATAGGCTCTCTCCTTTTGAGTTTGCCTTTTGTTCAGGCAAGTGGTTCTCAGGCCACTTATTTTGACCATCTCTTTACGACGGTGTCTATGGTCTGTGTGACTGGCCTTTTTACGCAACCGGTGGCTACTACCTATAATGTCTGGGGGCAGTTGATTTGTATGCTCTTGATACAGATTGGTGGTCTGGGGCTCATGACCTTTATCGGGGTCTTTTATATTCAGGGGAAGCAAAAGCTCAGTCTTCGCAGTCGTGAAACCATTCAGGAGAGCTTCAGTTATGGGGAGACTCGGTCGCTGAAGGCCTTTATGCGGTCCATCTTTTTGACGACTTTTCTGGTGGAGGGCTTGGGTGCCTTTCTGCTAAGTTTCCGTTTTATTCCTGAGTTTGGCTGGGGACGAGGCATTTTTACCTCTATCTTTTTAGCCATTTCAGCCTTTTGTAATGCTGGTTTTGATAATTTCGGCAGTAGCAGTTTAGTGGCTTTTCAGACGGATCCCTTGATCAATCTGGTCATTGCTGGCTTGATTATCACAGGTGGTCTTGGCTTTATGGTCTGGTTTGACTTGGCAACCCAGTTTGACAAGAAGAAAAAACGCCGTCTGCGTTTCCATACCAATCTAGTCCTCTTCTTGACTGCAGGGATTTTGCTGTTTGGGACAGTATCCACACTCTTTACGGAGTGGCACAATCCAGGAACGATTGGCAATCTCAGTGTTCCAGAGAAAGTGTTGGTTAGCTTTTTCCAAACCGTCAGCATGAGAACGGCTGGTTTTGCCTCTATTGACTACACCCAAGCTCGGCCTGTGACCCTGTTTATCTATATCCTACAGATGTTTCTGGGTGGAGCACCTGGAGGGACGGCTGGGGGGCTCAAGATTACGACTTTCTTCGTCTTACTGGTCTTTGCACGTAGTGAATTGCTGGGCTTGCCTCATGCCAATGTTGCGCAGAGAACCATTGAGACTCGCACAGTCCAAAAATCCTTTAGTGTCTTCATTATCTTTTTGATGACCTTCTTGTTGGGCTTGATGTTGCTGGGAATTACGGCAGAAGGAACGCCACGATTTATTTACCTCATGTTTGAGACCATTTCAGCTCTTGCGACAGTTGGGGTAACGGCAAATCTGACACCAGAATTGGGCAAGTTAGCTCTCAGCATTGTCATGTTGCTTATGTTTATAGGCCGTATCGGTCCCTTGACCTTGCTGGTTAGTCTAGCGGACTACCAGCCTGATAAGAAAGATTTGATTCAGTATATGAAAGCAGATATTAGTATTGGATAAGAAAGGAAGAATGATGTCAGATCGTACGATTGGAATTTTAGGTTTGGGGATTTTCGGGAGTAGTGTCCTGATGGCCCTAGCCAAGCAAGATATGAATATCATTGCCATTGACGATCACGCCGAGCGTATCAATCAATTTGAGCCAGTTTTGGCGCGTGGTGTAGTTGGCGATATTACAGACGAGGAACTCCTCAGAACGGCAGGAATTGATACCTGTGATACGGTTGTTGTGGCAACAGGGGAAAATCTGGAGTCGAGTGTGCTTGCCGTTATGCATTGTAAGAGTTTGGGGGTACCAAGGGTTATTGCCAAGGTCAAAAGCCAGACAGCCAAGAAGGTGCTAGAAAAAATCGGTGCTGACTCGGTGATTTCACCTGAGTATGAAATGGGGCAGTCTCTAGCGCAGACCATTCTCTTTCATAACAATGTTGATGTCTTTCAGCTGGATAAAAATGTGTCTATCGT
>CAUUIG010000058.1:0-10936 GCA_963545095.1 uncultured Streptococcus sp. | reverse complement strand
CATACACAATACCTCCATGTTATCATAGTTTACTTTATATAGTATACTTTATTTCCGAAAAAAAGTAAACCATTTCATACACTTTCCATGATTATCTTTGCTTCATTTTTTAAAATTTCAAGAGAAGATAAAAAACTCAGAAACACTTCCATGCCTCTAAGTTTTGCTTCACAATTTTTGATGAAAATAGAGATTATCTATTCAAATAATTGATAGTAGTCAGAGATTTTCATTTTTGCTTTTTCTTCTTGGTTCAAATCTTGGATAATTCGTCCTTCTTTCATGACAATTAAGCGATTGCCATACTTAAGAGCATCTTCCATATGGTGGGTAATCATAAGGGCTGTCAACTGATCTTTCTTGACAAATTCATCCGTCAATTCCATCAAGGCCACACTGGTCTTTGGATCAAGGGCTGCAGTATGCTCATCTAACAGGAGTAATTCAGGTCGCTTCAAGGTTGCCATCAAGAGACTCAAGGCCTGTCTTTGTCCACCTGATAAGAATTCAATCGGTGTATTCAAGTGTTTCTCCAGACCATTCCCTACTTTTTCAATGGTCGTCTGAAATTCATCCTTATAACTAGTCAAACGTCGTGGTAACAATCCACGCTTTTCGCCACGAAACTTGGCAATCAGGAGATTTTCAGCAACCGTCATACGGGGAGCTGTCCCCATCTTTGGATCTTGGAAGACTCGAGACAGATACTTAGCCCGCTTTTCTGGTGAAAACTTGGTAACATCTTCACCTAAAATACGGATAGTTCCACTGGTTAGTGATAAGGTTCCTGCAATAGTGTTAAAGAGGGTTGATTTCCCAGCACCATTTCCACCTAAAATCGTGATAAAGTCCTGTTCAAAGATTTCTAAGGAAACATCATTTAAAATAATCTTTTCTTCATCAAAGCCATTTTTAACGACTTTGGTTGCATTTTTTAATTCTACAATTGCTGTCATTTGCTTAACTTGGCTCCTTTCAAGATTGTTTGCTTAAATGTTGGAATCATGAGACAGACTGCCAAAATCAAGGCACTGTATAAACGAAGGTAACTTGTATTAAAGCCAAGAGCGATAACTGCCCACACTAAAAATTGATAGGCGATAGAACCCACAACGATGGCAACCAGACGCTCTGCCAAGCTCAAACTCTTGAAGATAACTTCTCCAATAATCAAACTTGCAAGTCCCACAACGATAACCCCGATTCCTCGAGATACATCGGCATAGCCTTCTTGCTGGGCAATAAGAGCACCTGCAAGGGCAATCACACCATTTGATAAAACCAAGCCCATGAGCTCCATGCGTCCAGTATGAATCCCGAAACTTCTAGCCATATCAGGATTGTCACCTGTAGCAATATAGGCTTGTCCGAGTTTGGTGTCCAAGAAAAAGAGCATGAGAGCAATAACAAGACTGACAAAGATGAGACCTGTCAAGAGTTGGTTCAAATCCGAATCAAAAGGCAAAACATCCTGAATTTGCTTGGTTCCAAGCAATCCTAAATTTGCACGTCCCATAATCAAGAGCATGATAGAGTGACAGGAAGTCATCACCAAAATCCCTGAGAGCAAGGTTGGGATCTTCCCTTTTGTATAAAGAAGGCCTGCTGCCATTCCAGCCAAACAACCTGCTCCTACAGCAACAAGTGTCGCTAAAAAAGGGTTCACGCCTTTGGTTATCAGAGTGACAGCAACAGCTCCGCCAAGAGGGAAGGAACCTTCTGTCGTCATATCTGGAAAGTTTAAAATCCTAAATGTCATAAAGATTCCCAAACCTAAAATAGCCCAGACAAATCCTTGAGAAATAATAGATAATATCATCTGTTTCTTAACCTTTTCTATATGATTTCTATTGTAAAAAATTGGAGGAGATGTCCCCAACTCCTCCATTACAGATTATTCAATCACTTGTCCTGCTTCTTTTAGAACAGATTCAGGAATCGTAATACCTAGCTCTTGTGCCAATTTTTTATTGATAACTGATTTACCAGTTGAAAAGACATTGACTGGAGTTTCAGCTGGTTTTGCACCTTTCAAGACTTGCGCAATCATTTTACCAGTTGCCACACCAAGGTCGTGTTGGTCAACTACAACTGATGCCAAGCCACCTGCTTCTACCATGGCAGTCGCGCTTGGATAGATTGGCTTTTTAGCTGATTGATTGCTTGATACAACTGTTGAAAATGCAGATGCAATGGTGTTGTCAATTGGAACCCAGATAGCATCAACCTTGCTAGTCATAACATTGACTGTTGAAGCAATTTCATTTGTTGAAGGAACTGCAAATGTTTCCACTGTCAAACCTGCTTTTTCAGCATAAGCCTTAAATTCTTCTACCTGTGTTTTTGAATTGTCTTCGCTGCTTGAGTAAAGAGCTCCGATTGTTTTCACATTTGGTGTGAAAGCCTTGATGAGTTCAACTTGTTGTTGAGCTGGATTATGGTCAGACACCCCTGTGATATTGCCTCCTGGTTTTTTCAAATCTTTGACCAAGTTAGCACCGATTGGGTCTGTAATAGCAGCCATGATAACCGGTAGGTCTTTTGTGGCACTAGCCAAACCTTGAGCAGCTGGTGTTGCAATACCAACCACAAGGTCATTCCCATTTGCAACCAATTGTTTACTCATTGTCGCAACCTTACTTTGATCGCCTTCTGAGTTCATAAAATCGATTTTAACTTGATCATCTTTATAACCTTCTTCTGCAAGTCCATCCTGAATCCCTTTATAAATTAAGTCAAGAGAGGGATGGCTCACAAACTGAAGGACACCAACTTTGGCAACTTTCTTTTCATGTTTAGCTTCTGGTTTATTCATTGAAGAGTAAATCAAGCTTCCTGCTACTAAGACTGCTAATGCAGCGATAATTCCAATTAAACGTTTATTTTTCATTCTATTTCTCCTTTTTTATTCCTTTAAAATACTTCACTTATCTAAACAAGCGACGCCATCGTTTTCTTTCCATACTAACCTCCATCAAAAAAGTCCTCACACAAAAAACTTGTGTGAGGACGTCGATGCGCGGTACCACCTCAATTATAGGGAATTTCCCTATCGCTCTGTCTCGCAATAACGAGATGCACTGTAAGGTGTGCTCACCGAATTTTTATGATTTCAAATTCTAAATAACATTCAGCCCAATTTTCATCATCACCACTTATCTGTTTTCAGCTACCACAGACTCTCTCAAAAGTTTATATGATTACTTTTCTGAATGGTTAAATTATATCATTTTTCAATTACTTGTCAAGACTCTTTTAGCATTTTTTTGAAATATCAAAAACTTCCCCTATAGAAAAGAGGAAGTTTGATCGGTATCAGCCTGAATTACGCAATCCTGTTGCAATTCCGTTGATGGTTGTATGGATTAATTTTTCTTGATCGCTTGATAATTCTCCTCGGCGTTGACGTTTAATCAACTCCAACTGGATATAGTTAAGGATATTAAAGTAAGGCATACGATAATCCAAACTTGCTTTTAGATATGGATTTTCAGCTAATAATTCGTCATATCCTTCAATCTCTAGGATAACATTTTTCGTTAATTGCCATTCGTCTAAAATAGTATCATAAATAGCTTTCACTTGATCATCTTCACATAACTTAGCATATTCAAAAGCAATATTCATGTTTGATTTTGACAAGACCATATCAACATTTGAAAGAAGCGACTGGAAGAAGGGCCAATTTTGGTACATATCTCGTAAGATAGCGATATTCTCTGGATTTTTATCGATAAACTCCTTGAAGCTTGATCCGACACCATACCAACCAGGGAACATGACACGACTTTGTGACCATGAGAAGACCCAAGGAATAGCACGTAAACCACCTATTTCTGTAATGGTTTTACGAGCAGCTGGACGAGAACCGATATTAAAGCTTGAAATAGCCTTGATTGGACTTGATTCAAAGAAATAATCATAAAAATGTTCATTCCCAAAGACTAGGTCTCGGTAAATATCATAACTACGGTCCACTACTTGATCCATAATAGCCTCATAGCGATTTGAGGTATTAGTATCACTCTTCCACTGAGTAATCATGCGGTTAATGGCTGCTGAAACCAACATTTCAAGGTTATAATAGGCAGCATCTTTGTTACCATATTTATTGCCAATTACTTCACCCTGCTCCGTCAAACGGATACGATCCTTGATAGACTTAAGCGGTTGAGATGTGATGGCTTCATAGGTTGGTCCACCACCACGACCGACAGTACCACCACGGCCATGGAAGAAGGTAACCTTAACACCAAATTCATCTCCAATAGCAGTCAGTTGTTGTTGAGCTTTGTAGAGGGTCCAACATGATGATAGATAGCCACCATCTTTATTACTGTCAGAGTAGCCAAGCATGATTTCTTGGTAGTTATTACGCGAAGCAATCCATTTCTTAGCAAGAGGAAGAGAAAGGTACTCTCTCATAGTTTCTTCTGAGTGGTCCAAGTCCTCGATTGTTTCAAAGAGAGGAACGATTTGAACACGGGCTCTTTCTTTATCAACTAGCCCTACTTCTTTTAGTAAGATAGCCAATTCCAGCATGTCTGATACGCTGGTTGCATGTGAAATGATAGTCTGACGAATAACATCATCACCCAACTTATCTTTCAACTTACGAGCAGCCTTAAAGATTGCTAATTCTTTTTCAAGTAACTCTGATTTTTCAACGTGAGTGGCAGAAAGAATACGTGGATCTTCTTCTAATTCTTTCAAGAGAAGCTGGCATTTTTCCTCTTCACTTAGTTCGCTATAACGAGAATGAATTCCTGCTGATTTCAAGAGTTCGGCTACACAGGCCTCATGAACACTTGAATCTTGACGCATGTCAATGGATGCCAAATAGAAACCAAAAATTTCAACTGCCTGAATCAACTCAACAAAATCACCAGAAATCAGTGCTTCACCCTTATTTTCCAAGAGGGAATCACGAATGGTAATTAAATCCTTATAAAAATCATTGGCTGTTTCATAGCGAGCTCCAACTTCCTTATCTTCAATCAGATAGGTTTTTGTTGCTTGGATTTTTGATTGAATATCAAACAAGGCACGGCGGTAAAGCTCTTTTTCACGGTAAATCGAGTTATCCTTGGATTGACGAGCCATTTCTCTGACTTGCTTGCTCACATTGACAATACTAGTTGAGAGAGAAAATTCACGATAAAGTTGGTAAATCTTTTCATCATAGTAGTTCATGATGACTTCACACTGAGTCATAGCAGATTGTTTCAAGGTATCTGCTGTAACAAAAGGATTCCCATCACGGTCTCCACCAATCCACATTCCCATGGTAATTGGTTTAGGATGTTTCAACTCCAAGCCGTGTTTTTTAGCCAGACGCTTGTACTCAGCAGTCAAATGAGGAACTGCCTTCAGGAATGAACTATTGTAGTATTCCATAACATTCGTGATTTCATTGGTCACTTTCAATTTCTTTTCACGAATCATATCTGTCTGCATGATAATCTCAATGTAACGACGGAGATCATTATGCCATTTTTCCTTATTAATCAAGCCTAATTTCACATCACGATACTTACGCAAGAGGGTGTGGATATGGTTAGTCAAATCCAGCATACTCTTACGTTGCACTTGTGTTGGATGGGCTGTCAAAACAGGGACAACATTCAAATGTTCTAAAATTTCAACCGCATTTTCTTTTTCTGCAACCATTTTAATCGTTGCTGATAATTTACCAAGATAATCTTGATCGATATTATTTTGATGGTTGATTTCATAAGCCAAATCCACGTCTTCTGAAATATTAATCAAGAGGGGCAAAATTGAGAAATAGCGTGAAATATAAGCCATTTCATCATTTGTCAGACTAGTAACTAATTGGTTCAAACCTTGATAATCTTCTTGAGTTGATAATTCTTTCAACTGCATGATTTTATCAAAAGTCTCTGGGGCAAGCATGTTTTTAGTGATATCTTCTAACAATTCTGTTAAAATCAATACTTCTTCTTGTACAACAGCTTTATTACTATAGTTTTCTAATTTTTGAAGAGACATAGGTAATCCTTTCCACTATCAGCTCTACATATAGTTTGATGAGTGAGCTTCTAACTCCTCATATAATTGGGCACGTTTTTCACTTGCATCAATATTTAAGACAAAGGCGATGGCTACAGATAAGACTAGAAGACTGTTCCCTCCTTGCGATAAGAAGGGGAAGGTTACTCCTGTCGAAGGAATAATACCAGAAATTCCACCGATATTAACAAAGACCTGTACCAACATCATCCCCCCAACCCCAATCGCCATCATGGAATTAAAGGGATTCTTAGCACGAATTCCTACTAGGATAATTCGCAAAATAAGGAAAAAGACAAGTGCCAAAATCAAGCTAGCTCCCACAAAGCCAAATTCTTCAATGACAATTGAAAATACAAAGTCTGTATGGGCCTCTGGTAAATAACCTCGTTTTTCGATTGAATTTCCTAAGCCTAGACCAAACCACCCACCATTCACCATGGCAAAGTAGGAATTTGCAAGTTGGTGACCTGCTCCTGCCAAATCGGCAAAGGGATTAAAGTAGGCACTGAAACGCTTGGCCACATATCCAAATACTGGAACTTTTAAAAACTTATCAACCCCTATCATATCAATAGCTGTTAAGGAAAGGGCGGAAACTCCAAACAAAAGACCGATAAAGGCTATGAACCAACGATGAGCAATCCCACTAACTGTATACATAATCAAGGCGACCAGAGCTAGGATGGTAGCATTCCCCAAATCTGGGAAAATAGCCAAACTTCCTATCATGACTAGTAGGACAAAGCGCCAATCATTAAAAGCACGAGGAATCCATTGATTTTGAGTTAAAACTTGAAAATCGTAAATTCCGATTTCATCCTGTTGTTTTGAAAAACGTTGAGCCAAGTACCAGACGATGATGATCTTCAAATACTCCGCTGGCTGAATGGTCAAAGGTCCTACTGAAATCCAACCATAGGCTCCATTGACTGGCGTACCAATTAAGCGAGCCAGAGCCAAAAGAATTAGCTCAACAAACATAACAATAAATAAAAGTCGTTCTTTTCTTAAAAAATTCAGTTTCAGCTTATATATCAAGGCAATCAATATTAAACTAAATACCCAAAACATTCCCTGACTTCGAACCAATTGGAGGGCACTTTTACCTTCTTCGATAAGAATGGCACTGGTTGTAGAATAAACTACAATCAAGCCCAAAATAGATAAAAGTAAGTAAGGAACTAGAATAGAATAGTTTAATAGGTGCCTCTTACTAATCTTCATAGTATCACCAATCTAATGAGAATAAAAGAAATTATTCCCAAATTCCGTTTATTTTCTAGTTTTGATTGCTATTATACCATTTTTTCCGAAAGAAAAAAACTCTTATCCTTAAGATAGAAGATTTTCTCGTAAGAAAAAGAGCACTTGGCTCTTTTCTGTTTTATTCTTTTGATGAACTACTTGAGCTTGAATCTCCACCACCGATATATTGAGTGAAAATATTTTGGAAGGCTTGGTCTTTAACCTTGATATTGGCTGCTTGCAATTCTTTTCCAATAATGCTTTGAACAAATGTCGCATCGTTTTGTTTTTGAGTTAAGATAACAGTTTTTAATTTTTCTTTATAATCATCGATATTAGATGATTTTTCTGTTTTCTTAATGAGTTTTACAATGTAATATTGGCTACTATAGGCTTGTGTGCCAGTGGCTTTAATCACATCAGAAACACCATTTACATCTAATGCAAAAGCAGCTTTTTTAACTTGTTCTGGTACTTCTGTTGAAGCAGAATCAAAGGTGATTTCTCCACCGTTTGCTTTGGTTTTCTCATCAGTTGAGTTATCTTTTGCTAATTGAGCGAAGTCTGCTCCACTTGCCTTAGCTTTTTCAAGGACTTCTTTCGCTTTGTCCTCATTATCAAGACGAATGATTTGAGCCGTTACATCTGGAGTGTACTCGTCAAAGGCTTTCTTATAAGCATCATCTGTCAATTCAGCTTCTGCTGCCTTCTTAACTGCCAACTCAACCAATTTACTTGTACGAATTTGAGCTTTACGTGTTTCAAGGGTCATTCCTGCTTGTGACAAGACACGTTGGTAGTTCTCACCATATTGTTTTTCTTCTTCTGCAATCGTGTCATTGACTTCTTTGTCATTTACTTCTGAGCCATATTGTTTCTCAAATACTTTTTGAATGGTCAAGTTCAACAAGACTTGTTGGGCTGAAGGATTGCTCTTCACTTGCTCATAAAATTGATGTTCTGTGATAACATCCCCTTTCATGCTGATAAGGTCTGCTCCTTCTGAACCTTTGGAACAAGCTGCTAAAGTTGCTACTGATAATAGTGTAATGGCACCTGCCAATAGTTTTTTCTTCATGTCTACTCCTTTGAGATAAGTGTTACCCTATCTATTTTACTATATTTTCTTAAATTTTTCTGAAAATCATTCGCCGTCAGGCAATTGAACATCTGCAATATTTTTACGAAGCATGAGAATGCCGTCCCCTAAAGGTACTAATGTTGCAGTGAGTCCTGAATTGTCTAAGGTTGCATCAAATAATCTTTGAAGACCACGATAAATAGTTCGCTGGCCACGACGGACTTCCATAATGTCCTTGGCAACATCACCACCTTGGAAAATATCATCCAAGACAACCACACCACCAACTTCCAAGTGTTTTAGGATTTCTGGCAAAAAGACGATGTATTTAGACTTGGCAGAATCCATAAAGACGAAATCATAGGACTCAGTCAACGTAGATAAGACATCTACCGCATCTCCTTCTAGGAGTGTGATTTGTTTACGACTGTCAAACTGGGCAAAATTTTCCTTGGCAAAACCAATCATTTCTGGATTACGATCAATCGTGGTAATCTTGGCATTTGGTGCATGTTCTGCCATCAAGAGGGCTGAAAAACCGATTGCAGTACCAATTTCCAGAATGTTTTTAGGTTGCATGGTTTCCATGAGAAAACGGAAATAAGCAACCGTTTCATGAGGAATGATGGGAATATTTTCCTTGCGAGCAAAATCTTCCAATTCTTTCAAAGAGCCTGTGACTTGCTTTTGACGCTGGCGCATCAAGTCTACAATTTCTTCCTTGACGACAGGGCGACGCATGTTATGGTTGGCATTTTTACTATACGAATCAACCATCTTATGCCAATCCCAATTTTTCAACAAGGGCTTCAAACTCATTTAAACGGCGTTCAAAGACTGCAAAGGCATCGTTGAGGTAGTCTTCCTTCTCCATATCAACACCAGCTTTTCTCATGACATTAAGTGGATAGTCAGATTTACCTACCTTGAGGTAGTCGATATAGCGGTCACGGTCTTCTTGACTACCATGAACAATCTTTTCAGCCAAGGCTGAGGCTGCTGCAAAACCTGTTGAATATTGATATACATAGTAGTTATAGTAGAAGTGTGGAATGCGTGCCCACTCGTATTGGATTTCAGGATTGTCTTCCTTACTCAAACCATAATACTCTTGGTTCAAGTCTGCGTAGAGTTTATTTAGGAAATCGCTTGTCAAAACTTCACCATTTTGATCCGCTTGATGAATAGCGTGTTCAAACTCAGCAAATTGAGTTTGGCGGAAAACTGTTCCACGGAAACCATCTAGGAAGTTATTGAGAATAGCAAAGCGAGTTGCGTCGTCTTCCACTTCTTCCAATAATTTCTCCGTCAAGATATTTTCATTGGTCGTTGAGGCAATCTCAGCCAAGAAGATAGAATAATCTCCGTAAACATAAGGCTGCGTTTCACGAGTATAGCTGGAATGCATACTATGACCTGTTTCATGAACAAGAGTAAAGAGATTGTCTAGATTGTCCTGCCAGTTAAGAAGCATGAAGGCATTGGTATCGTAAGAGCCACCAGAGTAGGCCCCTGAACGCTTGCCTTGGTTTTCGTAAACATCAATCCAACGCTCGCTGAAGGCACGTTTAACACGGCTCAAATAATCTTCACCCAAGACTGCCAAGGCATCTTCTGCTTTTTTCAAGGCTTCTTGGTAGGTAAAACTATATTCAACAGATGAAAGCGGTGTGTAGACATCGTACATCTTGAGGTCTGAAATCCCCAATATCTTTGAACGAAGCTCAAGGTAACGATGCAAGAGAGGCAAATGCTTGCGAACTGCTGCTACCAAATTGTCATAAACACTTTCTGGAACAAAATTTGCCGCTAGGGCTGCATGACGAGCACTCTTGTAGTTGCGAACTTTTGCTCGGTAGTTTTGAACCTTAACATTGGTTTGCAAGGTTTTAGCATAAGTATGTTGGAATTGTTCATAAGTCGCATACAGAGCTTGATAGGCTCCACGGCGAACCTCACGATTTTTAGACTCCATCAAACGCATATAAACGCCATGTGATAATTGTACTTCGTTACCATCTTCATCTTTAACAAACGGAAAGACGATATCTGCATTATCTAAAATAGCAAAGGTTTCACTTGCCGAACCAAAGATTTCTCCAGCTCCAGCCAATAATTCTTC
Source organism: uncultured Streptococcus sp. (assembly GCA_963545095.1). Taxonomy (GTDB): domain Bacteria; phylum Bacillota; class Bacilli; order Lactobacillales; family Streptococcaceae; genus Streptococcus. Next base: position 452 of record CAUUIG010000058.1, on the reverse strand, counting down.
TTCACGTTGTGAAAGAACGTGATCCTTGCCTTGCAAAAGCTTATCAAAATAGTGTTTATAAACCTGCAATTTTGGTTGAGCTTCTAAAAAGTCAGCATACTGCTTTTCGCTAATATCCATAAATTCAGGCTCATAGAACGAAAAGGCTTGGTCTAGCTGGCTGTAGAGTGTCATGGCCTTGGCATAATACTCTTGGTACTTGGCTTCACGTGTATCCTGGTCATTTTTCATATGAGCATAAACGTAAAGCTTCTCCATCTGGCGTTCCATCTCAAGAGAAAATTCAGTGATTTCTAGAAGGCTATCCGCACTATCTAGGAGATGGCCTTCATACTGGGCTACTGTCTCCAATTGTTCTGTTAAATCTTTTAGGGCTTCTTCCCAAGCCTGGTCAGTGGGGTAGATCGTTGATAGATCCCATGTATCTTTTTCATTTATTTCATGTCTTTGTA
>CAUUIG010000057.1:0-11064 GCA_963545095.1 uncultured Streptococcus sp. | reverse complement strand
TCGCTCACTCCAGTAATGTTGGAATGAGTCTACTTGAACAAAAAATGGGAGATGCTACTTGGTTGGATTATCTAAACCGCTTTAAGTTTGGGGTTCCGACGCGTTTTGGTCTGACTGATGAGTATTCAGGTCAATTGCCTGCAGATAATATTGTTAATATTGCCATGAGTGCATTTGGTCAGGGGATTTCTGTAACGCAGACCCAGATGCTACGTGCTTTTACAGCCATTGCCAATGATGGGGTTATGTTGGAGCCTAAATTTATTACGGCCTTGTATGATCCAAATGATCAAACCGTTCGTAAATCTCAAAAAGAAATCGTAGGAAATCCCGTTTCGAAAGATGCAGCTAGCCAAACTCGTACTCATATGGTCTTGGTAGGGACGGATCCTAGATATGGAACTATGTACAATCATAGTACAGGAAAAGCAACTGTCAATGTTCCAGGTCAAAATGTAGCCCTCAAGTCTGGTACGGCTCAAATCGCTGACGAGAAAAATGGAGGCTACTTGGTTGGTTCTACCAACTACATTTTCTCGGTTGTGGCTATGAACCCTGCTGAAAATCCTGATTTTATTCTCTATGTAACGGTTCAACAACCTGAACATTATTCAGGTATTCAACTTGGGGAGTTTGCCAATCCAATTCTTGAAAGAGCCTCAGCTATGAAAGAATCACTCAATCTTCAATCAACTGCTAAGAATTTAGATCAAGTGACGACAGAATCTTCTTATGCAATGCCTAGCATTAAGGATATTTCACCTGGTGATTTGGCGGAAGCCTTACGCCGAAATATTGTGCAACCAATCGTTGTAGGTACTGGAACAAAGATTAAAGAGACTTCTGTAGAAGAAGGGACCAATCTTGCACCAAACCAACAAGTTATCCTTTTATCGGATAAGGTAGAAGAAATTCCAGACATGTATGGCTGGAAAAAAGAGACTGCTGAGGCCTTTGCTAAATGGTTGGATATCGAGCTGGAATTTGAAGGTTCAGGTTCCGTCGTTCAGAAGCAGGATGTTCGGACTAATACAGCTATCAAAAACATTAAAAAAATTAAATTAACTTTAGGAGACTAATATGTTTATTTCTATCAGTGCTGGAATTGTGACATTTTTACTAACTTTAGTAGGAATTCCGGCCTTTATCCAATTTTATAGAAAGGCGCAAATTACAGGCCAGCAGATGCATGAGGATGTCAAACAGCACCAGGCAAAAGCTGGGACTCCTACAATGGGAGGGCTTGTTTTCCTCATTGCTTCAGTTGTGGTGAGTTTCCTCGTCGCTCTTTTTTCGAAACAATTGACCAATAATGTTGGTATGATTTTGTTTATTTTGGTCTTGTATGGCTTGGTTGGTTTTTTAGATGACTTTCTCAAGGTCTTCCGAAAGATCAATGAGGGGCTAAACCCCAAACAGAAATTGGCTCTTCAGCTTCTAGGTGGTGTTATTTTCTACCTTTTCTATGAGCGTGGGGGCGATATGCTCTCTGTCTTTGGCTACCAAGTGCATCTAGGGATTTTCTATATTGTTTTTGCTCTTTTCTGGCTAGTTGGTTTTTCAAACGCAGTCAACTTGACAGACGGCATTGACGGTTTAGCTAGTATTTCCGTTGTAATTAGTTTGTCAGCCTATGGAGTTATTGCTTATGTGCAAGGTCAGATGGATATCCTTCTAGTGATTCTTGCCATGATTGGTGGCTTGCTCGGTTTCTTTGTCTTTAATCACAAGCCTGCCAAGGTCTTTATGGGGGATGTGGGAAGTTTGGCTTTAGGTGGAATGCTGGCAGCTATCTCTATGGCTCTCCACCAAGAATGGACTCTCTTGATTATCGGAATTATTTATGTCTTTGAAACAACTTCGGTCATGATGCAAGTCGGCTATTTCAAAATGACTGGTGGTAAACGTATTTTTCGTATGACGCCTGTGCATCACCATTTTGAGCTTGGAGGTTTGTCTGGTAAAGGAAATCCTTGGAGCGAGTGGAAGGTTGACTTCTTCTTTTGGGGAGTGGGACTTCTAGCAAGTCTCCTGACCCTCTCAATTTTATATTTGATGTAAGAATGGCACCCTGATGTTTCAGGGTGTTTTTTCTTTTTAAAAAATATTGGTCAATTAAAGTCAAATCTCTTGACCTTTTCTGACTAATGTAGTATATTATGAACGTAAGGTAAATGAAAGCTTTACGTTAACACTGATGCTCAATGAAAATCAAGAGCAAACTAGGAAGCTAGCCGCAGGTTATCAAAACACTCTTTTGAGGTTTCAGATAGAGCTGACGTGGTTTGAATAGATTTTCGGAGAGTATTATTTAAAGTAAAATAGAAAGAGGTGGGGTCTATGTTTAATCTAGAAATCTTTAGAAGTAAAGATAGTCTACTCCTGCTTGAAAAAGAAAAACCAGAAATAGTACGTAGAGTAGCGATTTAGCTAGTCTAAATTTTTTAAAACAAAGGTCAAAGATAGTCAATATCAGTAATAATAAATAACAAAAAGAGGTAAAGAATATGAATAACAACTTTAATAATTTTAACAACATGGATGATTTATTTAACCAATTGATGGGTGGTATGCGAGGATACAGTTCTGAAAACCGTCGCTACTTGATTAATGGACGTGAAGTGACACCTGAGGAATTTGCTCACTATCGTGCAACTGGTCAATTGCCAGGAAATGCAGAAGTTGATGGAAAAATGCCACAACATACGTCAGGTATGAAACAAGACGGTGTCCTTGCTAAACTAGGTCGAAACTTGACAGCAGAAGCGCGTGAGGGCAAGTTGGATCCTGTTATCGGACGAAACAAGGAAATTCAAGAAACATCTGAAATCCTTTCACGCCGTACCAAGAACAATCCTGTTTTGGTCGGGGATGCAGGTGTTGGTAAGACAGCCGTTGTCGAAGGTTTAGCACAAGCCATTGTGAATGGTGATGTTCCAGCTGCTATTAAGAATAAGGAAATTATTTCCATTGATATCTCAGGTCTTGAAGCTGGGACTCAATACCGTGGTAGCTTTGAAGAAAACGTTCAAAACCTAGTCAATGAGGTCAAAGAAGCGGGGAATATTATCCTCTTCTTTGATGAAATTCACCAAATCCTCGGTGCTGGTAGCGCTGGTGGAGACAGTGGTTCTAAGGGACTTGCGGATATTCTCAAGCCAGCTCTCTCTCGTGGAGAATTGACAGTGATTGGGGCAACAACTCAAGACGAATACCGTAACACCATCTTGAAGAATGCTGCTCTTGCTCGTCGTTTCAACGAAGTCAAGGTCAATGCTCCTTCAGCAGAGGATACATATAAAATCCTTCAAGGAATTCGTGATCTCTATCAACAACACCACAATGTCATTTTGCCAGATGAAGTCTTAAAAGCTGCCGTGGATTACTCTGTTCAATATATTCCACAACGTAGCTTGCCAGATAAGGCTATCGACCTTGTCGATGTTACGGCGGCTCACTTGGCAGCTCAGCATCCAGTAACAGATGTACATGCTGTTGAACGTGAAATTGAGGCAGAAAAAGACAAGCAAGAAAAAGCAGTTGAGGCAGAAGATTTTGAAGCAGCTCTAAACTATAAAACACGCATTGCAGAATTGGAAAAGAAAATTGAAAACCACACAGAAGATATGAAGGTGACTGCAAGTGTCAACGATGTGGCTGAATCTGTAGAACGAATGACGGGAATTCCAGTCTCACAAATGGGAGCGTCAGACATCGAACGTTTGAAAGATATGGCTCATCGTCTGCAAGATAAGGTAATCGGTCAAGACAAGGCGGTAGAAGCAGTAGCTCGTGCTATCCGTCGTAACCGTGCTGGTTTTGATGAAGGCAATCGCCCAATCGGTAGCTTCCTCTTTGTAGGGCCTACTGGGGTTGGTAAGACAGAATTTGCTAAGCAATTGGCGCTAGATATGTTCGGAACGAAAGATGCTATCATCCGTTTGGACATGTCAGAATACAGTGACCGCACAGCCGTTTCTAAGCTAATTGGTACAACAGCAGGCTATGTGGGTTATGATGACAATAGCAATACCTTAACAGAACGTGTTCGTCGCAATCCATACTCTATCATTCTCTTGGATGAAATTGAAAAGGCTGACCCTCAAGTCATTACCCTTCTCCTCCAAGTCTTGGATGATGGTCGTTTGACAGATGGTCAAGGAAATACAGTAAACTTTAAGAACACTGTCATTATTGCGACCTCAAATGCTGGATTTGGCTATGAAGCTAACTTGACAGAAGATGCGGACAAACCAGAATTGATGGACCGTTTGAAACCCTTCTTCCGTCCAGAATTCCTCAACCGCTTTAACGCAGTTATTGAGTTCTCACACTTGACTAAGGAAGACCTTTCTAAAATTGTAGACTTGATGTTGGCTGAAGTCAACCAAACCTTGGCTAAGAAAGACATTGATTTGGTAGTCAGTCAAGCAGCTAAGGACTATATTACAGAAGAAGGCTATGATGAAGTTATGGGTGTTCGTCCACTCCGTCGTGTGGTTGAACAAGAAATTCGTGATAAGGTGACAGATTTCCATTTGGATCACCTAGATGCTAAACATCTGGAAGCAGATATGGAAGATGGTGGTTTGGTTATTCGTGAAAAAGCTTAAGACAGAATTTTGAAAATAAAAAAGAAGGAGCCAGCTGAAAAAAACTGGTTCCTTTTTTGTGTTTAGATGACATGACGTTCAAAGGCATCATCTGAAATCCCTTGTTCTAGAATAAGTTTAGCCCATTCTTTAGCAGAAAAGAGGCTGTGATCCTTGTAGTTACCGCAAGATTCGATGGTTGTTCCAGGTACATCTTCCCAAGTAGTGGTTTCAGCGATTTCCTTGAGCGAATCCTTGATAACAGATGCGATTTCAGCGCTGGTGTGGCGTCCCCACATAATCATATGGAAGCCTGTACGGCAACCAAATGGTGAACAGTCAATCATACCGTCAATGCGGGTACGGATGAGTTTTGCCAAGAGGTGCTCGATAGTGTGAAGGCCAGCAGTAGGGATAGAGTCTTCGTTTGGTTGCACCAAGCGAATATCATAATTGGAGATGATGTCTCCTTTTGGTCCTGTTTCTTCCCCAATCAAGCGAACATAGGGTGCTTTAACAATGGTGTGGTCAAGTTCAAAACTTTCAACAATAACTTCTTTTGACATGGTAGATCCTTTCAGTTTTCTTTTTTTATTATATCATAAAGCTGGCTCTTGAGACAGAGAGAAAACCTCTCCGAGAGTGGAGAGGTTCAAATCGTTACTTACGATACAAGCGGTTGTATTGGTAGTATGGGTCAAAAGTTACGTTGATACCTAGTTTGCGAAGGACATTCTTGTCTTCATCTGTCAAGATGATGGTTGAGTGAGCTTCGCTTCCTTTGAGGTTACCAAGCTCTTCCATGGCACGAGCAGCATCAGGATTTTCTGTAGCTGTGATAGCAAGGGCAATCAAAATTTCATTTGAATGCAGGCGTGGATTGCGGCTACCGAGATGATCGATTTTAAGACCTTGGATTGGCTTAACAACTTCAGGTTCGATTAGTTTCACTTCTTTAGCAATATCAGCTGATTTCTTGATAGCGTTGATCAAGGCAGCGGCTGTAGGGCCAAAGAGTTCTGAGTTTTTACCAGTCACGATTTCCCCATTTGGCAATTCAAGGGCTAGGGCAGGACCACCAGTTTCTTCTGCTTTTTGGCGTGCAGCAACAGCAACCTTACGGTCTGCAGGTGTGATACCGAGGTCGTTCATAAGCAACTCAATTTTCTTGACAGCAGATTCGCCCACTTTTTCGGCCTTGAAATCAAGAACAGTCTGATAGTAGCGGCGGATGATTTCTTGTTTAGAGGCTTCGACAGCAGCCTCATTATCTGTAATAGCGAAACCAACCATGTTGACACCCATGTCTGTTGGTGAAGCGTATGGAGACTCTCCAAGAATGCGTTCCAACATGCGCTTGAGCACTGGGAAGATCTCGATATCACGATTGTAGTTGACAGTGGTTTCTCCGTAGGTTTGGAGATGGAAGGGGTCGATCATGTTGACATCGTCAAGGTCTGCTGTGGCAGCCTCATAGGCCAAGTTGACTGGGTGATGAAGGGGAAGATTCCAAACTGGGAAGGTTTCAAATTTAGCGTAACCAGACTTGATACCATTGATTTGGTCGTGGTACATATTGGACATACAGGTTGCCAATTTTCCAGAACCAGGTCCAGGAGCGGTTACGACGATCAAGTTGCGACTGGTTTTGATGTAGTCGTTTTTCCCCATACCTTCTGGCGAAATGATGTGATCCATATCCGTCGGATATCCTTTGATTGGATAATGAAGATAAGAATCAATTCCGTTTTTATCGAGTTGGTTGCGGAAGGTATCTGCAGCTGGTTGGCCAGCGTACTGTGTGATGACCACGGAGCCAACAAAAATGCCTAATTCATTGAATTTATCAATCAAACGAAGAACTTCTTGGTCATAAGAAATGCCCAAGTCACCACGTGCCTTGGAATGCTCGATATTGCTAGCATTAATAGCAATCACAACCTCAACCTGCTCTTTCAATTCTTGTAAGAGCTTGATTTTATTGTCAGGCTCATAACCAGGAAGGACACGAGCAGCGTGGAAATCTTCTAACATTTTGCCACCAAACTCCAAGTAGAGCTTGCCGTCAAATTGGTTAATGCGCTCCAAAATGTGGTCGCGTTGTAAATTCAAATATTGTTCAGAACTAAAAGCTTGTTTTTTCATTTTTTTACCTCTGACCTCTATTATAATAAAAAATTGGCAGTTAGGAAACTATGGAGTTAAAAAAGGAATCAAAAAGATTAGGCAAACGCTTGCATAAAATTTTAAAAAGCGCTATCATAGACTACAGACTATTAAAATAATGAGGTAAGAAGATGCAAGAAAAATGGTGGCACAATGCCGTAGTCTATCAAGTTTATCCTAAAAGCTTTATGGATAGCAACGGAGATGGAATTGGCGATTTGACAGGAATTACCAGTAAGTTAGACTATCTAGCCAAGTTAGGAATTACAGCGATTTGGCTTTCTCCAGTTTATGATAGTCCTATGGATGATAATGGCTATGATATTGCTGATTATCAAGCGATTGCTGCTATTTTCGGGACCATGGAGGATATGGACCAACTGATCGCGGAAGCTAAGAAACGTGATATTCGTATCATCATGGACTTGGTGGTCAATCATACCTCAGATGAACATGCTTGGTTTGTCGAGGCCTGTGAAAATCCTGATAGCCCCGAGCGAGACTACTATATCTGGCGTGATGAACCCAATGACCTAGATTCTATCTTTAGTGGGTCTGCTTGGGAATACGATGAAAAGTCAGGTCAATACTATCTCCACTTTTTCAGCAAGAAACAGCCGGATCTCAACTGGGAAAATGAAAAACTTCGCCAGAAAATCTATGAGATGATGAACTTCTGGATTGATAAAGGGATTGGTGGCTTCCGTATGGATGTCATTGATATGATTGGTAAAATTCCTGATGAGAAAGTAGTCAATAACGGTCCTATGCTCCACCCCTATCTCAAGGAGATGAATCAGGCGACCTTTGGAGATAAGAATCTCTTGACAGTAGGGGAAACCTGGGGGGCAACACCAGAAATTGCCAAGCTCTACTCTGATCCAAAGGGGCAAGAATTGTCTACGGTCTTCCAGTTTGAACACATCTGTCTTCAGTATCAGGAAAGGCAACCTAAGTGGCACTATCAAAAAGAGCTGAATATCCCTAAGTTGAAAGAGATTTTCAACAAATGGCAGACAGAGTTAGGAGTTGAGGATGGCTGGAATTCGCTTTTCTGGAACAATCATGATCTCCCTCGTATTGTCTCAATCTGGGGGAATGACCAAGAATACCGAGAAAAATCTGCCAAAGCTTTTGCAATCTTACTTCATCTCATGAGAGGGACTCCTTATATCTACCAAGGTGAGGAAATTGGGATGACAAATTATCCGTTTGAAACACTGGACCAAGTGGAAGATATTGAATCCCTCAACTATGCGCGTGAGGCTCTTGAAAAAGGTGTTCCTATGGAAGAAATCATGGACAGTATCCGTGTCATTGGACGTGACAATGCTCGTACCCCTATGCAATGGGACGAGAGCAAAAACGCTGGTTTCTCAACAGGTCAACCTTGGTTGGCAGTGAATCCAAACTATCAAGCAATCAACGTTCAAGAAGCGCTAGCAAATCCAGATTCTATTTTCTATACCTATCAGAAACTGGTTCAAATCCGTAAGGAGAATAGCTGGCTGATTCGAGCTGACTTTGAATTGCTTGATATGGCTGACAAAGTCTTTGCCTACATCCGTAAAGATGGCGCTCGTCGATTCTTAGTTGTGGCTAACTTGTCCAATGAAGAGCAAGACTTGACCGTAGAAGGAAACGTCAAATCAGTCTTGATTGAAAACACTGTGGCTCAAGAAGTCTTTGAAAAACAAAGCTTGGCTCCATGGGATGCTTTCTGTGTGGAATTGACTGACTAAAGCTAGAGAATCTTCAGTTTTTGGGGCTGAGGTTCTTTTTATATAATGGATTGAAACTAGAATAGTATACTACGGCTGCTACAATATTTCTAGAAATTAATTTAACTTTCCTAATCAATTTGTTCATATCTTATTTCAATCTACTATAGTACTCTTCAAAAAACTTCTTAAACAGGGTAACCCTTGGCTGCTGTAGATATGGTTTAGCTCTTATCCAACCTCAAAGATGTGATTTGAGTGCTCTATCTACAACTGAAATGTTTTTGAATAATATTTGTTAGAATTTTCTAAAAAATCTGTCGAAAGCTCTTGCATTTATAGAAAAATAGGTTATAATGGTGAAAAACCTATCTTAAAGGAGATTGTCTATGAAATCGAAAAAGTGGCTCTTAGGAGCAGGAGTGACCTTGAGTGCAGCCCTTCTTTTGGCAGCTTGTGGGAAAAGTGATAAGAAAGCAGATGCCCCGAGGAGCTTTTCTTATGTTTATGCAGTAGATCCGTCTTCCTTGGATTATAGCGTTACGAGTAAAAGTTCGACCTCTGACGTGATTGGTAATGTTGTTGATGGTCTTTTAGAGAATGATAAATATGGGAATCTTGTTCCGTCTTTAGCAGAGGATTGGACTGTTTCAGCCGATGGTTTGACATACACTTACAAACTTCGTAAGGATGTGAAGTGGTATACTTCTGAAGGAGAGGAGTATGCAGAAGTTAAGGCGCAGGATTTTGTTACAGGTCTGAAACATGCAGCAGATGCTAAGTCAGATGGTCTTTCTTTGATTGAAAAATCAATCAAAGGTTTGGAGGCCTATGTTAGTGGTGAGACCAATGATTTTTCAACTGTAGGTGTTAAAGCTCTTGATGATTATACGGTAGAATATACCCTTAATAAACCAGAAAGTTTTTGGAACTCTAAAGTAACAACAGCAACCATGCTTCCTGTAAATGAAGAATTTTTGAATGCAGCAGGCAAGGATTACGGAGCGCCAACCCCATCAAGTATTCTTTACAATGGTCCATATTTTTTGAAATCTTTGATTTCTAAATCTGTGATTGAATATGAAAAAAATCCTAACTATTGGGATAAGGAAAATGTCAAGATTGATAATGTAAAATTAACATTCTATGATGGTTCAGATCAAGAATCCTTAATTCGTAGCTTTACACAAGGTGCCTATACCACTGCACGTCTTTTTCCAGCAAGCTCAAACTTTGAGTCAACTAAGAAAGAGTACGGAGATAAGATTGTCTATAGTCCACAAGAGGCAACTAGTTATTACTTTACTTTTAACGTAAATCGTCAATCATATAATAAAACAGCCAAGACAGATGAAGGACAAAAGCTTTCTACAAAAGAAGCCATGCTGAATAAAAATTTCCGTCAAGCAATTAATTTTGCCTTCAATCGCCACGCCTATACAGCCCAATTAAACGGTGAAGAAGGTGCGGATAAGATTATTCGTAATAGTCTAGTGCCAGATAATTATGTTCAAGTAGCAGGAAAGACCTTCGGACAGTTGGCTCAAGATGAACTACTGAAATATGGAGAACAGTGGAAAGATGTGAGTCTCACAGATGGTAAGGATACAATTTACAATCCTACAAAGGCTAAATCTGCATTTGAAAAAGCGAAGTCAGAATTGCAAGCTAAGGGAGTAAGTTTTCCGATTCATTTGGATGTACCAGTAGAACAGACAGATGTAGTTGCGGTTCAACAAACCAATTCGCTAAAACAATCAATTGAAGAAACGCTTGGAACGGAGAATTTCATTGTAGATGTTCTTCAAATGACAGACAATGAGAAGGAAAGTATCACTTCTCAAGCGAAAGTTCCAACCCAAAAAGACTATGATTTGAACGGAACAGGTTGGGGACCAGATTATCAAGAACCAGCAACCTATCTCAATATTTTAGATGCTAAGAAGGGTTCTGCCTTGAAACATCTAGGTATAACAAAGGGCAAGGATCCTGAAGTTATGGCGAAAGTTGGCTTGGATGAATACAAGAAGCTCTTGGATGAAGCTGCCTCTGAGACCACTAATCTTGACAAACGTTATGAGAAATATGCTAAGGCTCAAGCTTGGGTAACAGATAGTTCTCTCCTTATTCCAGTGGCGTCTTCAGGAGGTTCTCCTATGGTAAGTCGTGCTGTACCGTTTACTAAAGCTTATTCACAAGTTGGTATCAAAGGGGATCCATTTATTTTTAAAGGAATGGAACTTCAAAATGATATTGTTACAACTAAAGAGTATGAGGCAGCCCTCAAAAAGTGGCAAAAGGAAAAACTAGAATCTAATGCTCAGTATCAAAAGGATTTAGAAAAACACGTCAAATGAGTCTAGGCTTGTTTTTACAAATAATTTTTAATCAATAAATCGCATAAAAACAAGGGAAGACTATATGAAAGACAGAAATCCTTTGTTTTTTTAATGCCTAGAGTTTATAAACTTCCATTCTAGAAATTCAATTAACTTTACAAACCCTCACTAATTTGGTAAAATAAACTTATGTTATAAAAACTAACATAAAGGAGAAAGAAGATGAATACAAAAAAGCGTGTCCTT
>CAUUIG010000056.1:0-11177 GCA_963545095.1 uncultured Streptococcus sp. | reverse complement strand
CACCATCTTCACGAGTCACTTCAAGCCAGTCTGTCAAGTTAGCTAGTGGACTTTCCCCTGTACCTGAAGGACGGATGTCCTTGGTTACTGGCAAGACAAGTGGCAATTCACTTTCAGGGACAGCTGTTGAAGTCCCATCTTCCCAATGAATGATTGGGATTGGTTCACCCCAGTAACGTTGACGGCTAAAGAGCCAGTCGCGGAGACGGTAAGTAACCTTCTCTTGACCACAGCCTTTTTCTTCCAACCAAGCCACAATCTTGGCAATAGCATCTTCTTTGTTCAATCCATCTAGGAAGTCTGAATTGACATGAAGACCATCCTCTGTGTAGGCAGCTTCTGCTACATTTCCACCTTCAAGCACTTCTACAATTGGAAGGTCAAATTGTTTGGCAAATTCCCAGTCACGTTGGTCATGGGCAGGTACAGCCATAACGGCACCTGTTCCATAACTAGCAAGAACATAGTCGGCAATCCAGATTGGAATCTCTTTGCCATTGACAGGGTTGATGGCATAAGCACCAGTCCAAACACCAGTTTTTTCTTTGGCAAGGTCGGTACGAGCCAAGTCTGATTTAAGGCTAGCTTGGTGTTTGTAGTCTGCTACTGCCTCTGCTTGCTCTGAACTTGTGATAGCGTCTACTAATTCATGTTCAGGAGCCAAAACAGTGAAAGTCGCACCGAAAAGGGTGTCAGGACGAGTGGTAAAGACTGTGAATTCCTTGTCTGTTCCCTTAACTTTGAAGGTTACATTAGCACCAGTTGATTTCCCAATCCAGTTGCGTTGCATGTCCTTGATAGACTCTGGCCAATCTAGTTCATCTAAGTCATTGAGCAAGCGCTCTGCGTAGGCCGTGATTTTGAGCATCCATTGGCGCATTGGTTTGCGGACAACTGGATAGCCTCCACGCTCAGAAGTTCCATCAGGAAGAACTTCTTCGTTAGCGATGGCTGTTCCCAATTCCTCAACCCAGTTTACTGGCACTTCCGCTTCATAAGCCAAACCCTTTTCATAAAGCTTGGTGAAAATCCACTGAGTCCACTTGTAGTAGTTTGGATCTGTTGTGTTGACTTCACGATCCCAGTCGTAAGAGAATCCAAGCGCATTGATTTGACGTTTGAAGTTGGCAATGTTTTCCGCTGTAAATTCTGCTGGGTCATTACCTGTATCCATAGCATACTGTTCAGCTGGCAAACCAAAGGCATCCCAACCCATTGGGTGAAGGACATTGTAGCCTTGCGCACGTTTGTAACGGCTGAGGATATCGGTTGCTGTGTAACCTTCTGGGTGTCCTACGTGCAGACCCGCTCCAGACGGATAAGGGAACATATCGAGAGCATAAAACTTCGGTTTTGATGCATCTGTTCCTGTCTTAAATGTATGATGTTCTGCCCAGTAGCCCTGCCACTTAGGCTCAATTTCTTTATGATTGTAAAAACTCATGGTCTCTCTCCAATTTTGTGATGTTACTATTATACCATTTTTGAGGGAATTTGATCTCGTTCTATTCTATACTTTTCTATTTTACCTTGCTCTAGAATTTTTAAATTGCTATACTTATAACAGAAAACCCTTCCAAGGAGGTAGCAGATGTCTCATTCCTTTAAAAAATCTCTCCAAAAAGAAATTCTTCATAGAAGCTCTATCGCAGCCTTTGTGACCTCTCTTTTACTACTCGTTTTACTTTTTGGTTTTTCCTATTTTTTACAAAAGCAACAACTCTCCAAAGATACGAGACAGATTGTCAAACAAGTTCAAGAGATGAAAGAAGCAAATAATGAGCTCCTGACCACTATGAACTATAAAATGATTCCTGGATTTTTGGACGGCAAACACACAGAACGAGAAGTCTTTAGCTTATTTTACGAGACAAAAGCTAAATTAAAACTTAGTTCTGACCTCATTATCCTAAGTGATACAGGTGAATTACTATTTAGTACCAATAGAAATCATCAAGAAAGTATTTTATCACCCTACTATCTAAAACTGCTCATTCAAAATCCTTCTCAAGATAAAGTTACAGAAAAAATTGCACTCTCTTCAGACAAGCAACACTACACACTCTTTATCAAACCACTACTTCAAAACCAACGAGTTAAGGCTTATACTATTGCTTTCGTAAATGAGAATGATTTCATCTCAAGTTTCCCAATGATAAATTCTAAATACATCATTACCGATAACTTTGGAAATATGTTTTCCAACAATACAAATCAATTTACTCGTTCCACTCTTGAAAAATTTGATGAAAAGCTCCTACACTCTCGCACCCACTGGTATGCGAATGAACCGCTTATTGTTCAAAAAGAAAAAGTCGGTGCTATTTTTTCAATCTATACTTTTCAATCCTTCTTTCCCATTCCTAGCTTACTCGGGCTAGCCTCCATTCTCACCTTATGTATATTCTTCCTCTACTTCTGGCAAGCAAGACGAATTGCTCATAAGATTGCTACACATAACGCTGTTCCTATTGAAAGCTTAGTTTACCAACTTCAAGAAATTCCCAAACAAGCAGAAAAAAGGCTCTATCTACAAACAGGTGATGAGTTTGAGTTTATGGCCGAAAAAATTAACAATATGTTGTATGAATTAGATCAACTTCATCAGAAAATGTTGACCATCGAAAAAGAAAAGTGGATTTTTGAAAGAAAAATGCTGGAAGCTCAGTTCAATCCTCATTTTCTCTACAATACACTTGAAACGATTAAAATCACTTCTTTAATGGATGCCGCTCTTACACAAGACCTAATTCAAAACCTCACGCGCATTCTTCGCTACAGTATCACCGATTTAGAAAAAGAAACAACCATTTGTCAGGATTTAAAGATTATAGAGGATTACCTGATGATTCATCAGATTCGTTTCGAGCACTTTTCCTATGACATTGTCTGCCCAGAAACTGTTGATAATCAGCCTATTCCTAAACTTTTCTTGCTTCCTCTAGTAGAAAATGCTATAAAATATGGGATGCAATACCGTATTGATCTTCATATAGATATCCAAATTACCTTGGAAGCAGATTCTCTGACTTTTTTAGTCAAGGATAATGCCGGAGGGCTCACAAAACAAGAGCGACTCGCTATTTTAGACTCTTTAGAAAGCCCTCATACCCAGCATGGCATCGTTAACAGCTATAAACGATTGAGCAATTTCTTTTCTGATGTCCAGCTAGATTTAGGAGTCAATCGCCAAGGAGAAACTTGGGTCAAATTTATAACGAAAGGACTAACTCATGTTTAAGCTCATTATCGTAGAAGACGAACACCTCATTCGAAAATGGCTAGAGATTGCCGTAGACTACTCTGCCTTAGGTATCCAAGTCGTAGGAACTGCCAGTCACGGTCAAGAGGGAATGAAACTCATCCAAGAAAAAGAACCTCATATTGTCTTAACAGATATCACAATGCCAATTATGGATGCTTTTATGATGTTCGAAGCCACTCGTACTCTCTCCTATGAAAAAGTTATCTTATCAGGTTATAACGATTTTCAAAATGCCAAAAAAGCCATGCAATATGGGGCAGTTGATTTTCTATCCAAACCAATTGATACCAAGGAATTGACAGAATGTCTTCACAAAATTGTTTTGCGATTACGAGTTAGCACTTATCAAGAAACTCCTTTTTTAGAAGAATATCAAACTTTACTCACCTCTATCCAACAAGTTGATACACAAAACCAAATCATTCAGCAAATTCTTGAATTTGTGCACCAACACTACTGCATGCACTTTACCATTTCTAGCATTGCAGAGAATCTAGGATATAGTGAAAGTTATCTATATAAGGTTATCAAAGAATACTTCCCAATGACGCTAAATGAATATATCTTACGCTACCGCCTCAAGCAAGCTATAGATAAAATGGCTGAGGCCCCTAATTCTCCCTTAAGCGATATCTCTGAACAAGTTGGATTTTCAGACTATAAATATTTTGCAAAAGTTTTTAAAAAGTATCTCCATATTTCTCCAAAAGAATTAAAACTTATGGATAAAAATCATTGATGTAAAAGGATTGCTCAACTCTAGCAATCTTTTTATTTTGTACTTTTACCCAATAAAAATCAAAGTGCTAACTACTCAAATCATAGCTTTGAGATCACAGATAAAGTGACGTGTTTTGAAGAGGATTACCATCGAAATCCCAGTTACAGTGTACCCATCCTTGCTCGAGATACCCATTTCCTATTCCTCGTTTTAGATTTCTTTAAGGTTTTTATTATATCCTATAGAACTCTGCAAATTATAAATGTTGACCAAATTGTAGAGTAAAAACGTTCGTAAAAAAGGAGATTCTTATGAAAAAAATACTATTCTTTCTCTCTTGTGGATGGATATTTCTTACTTTATATGGATGTTCTTCAACAACAGATTCGGAAACTAACACTGAGACAGATTCGGATAATGCTTTGGTTATATACTCGCCTAACCCTGAAGACCTTATCGAAGAGACAATCCCTGCCTTCGAAGAAAAATATGGTATTAAGGTTGATTTAGTACAAGCCAGTACGGGTGAATTGTTCAAAAAAGCTGAGGCCGAAAAAGAATCCCCAGTAGCCGATGTCATTTTCGGAGGCTCCTACGCCCTCTTCTCTTCTAACGAAAAACTTTTTGAACCTTATATTTCTCAAGAGAACGACCAGATAATCCCTGAATATCAAAATAAAACAGGATTCTACACCCCTTATACACTGGATGTCAGTGTTATCATTGCCAATTCAGCTCTTACAAAAGATATTAAAATTGAAGGCTACAATGATCTACTCAATCCTAAATTAAAAGGAAAAATTGCTACTGCGGATCCAAGTAACGCTTCTAGCGCCTTTGCTCAATTAACAAACATGCTTATAGATCAAGGTGGATACGAAAATGAACAAGCTTGGACCTATGTAAAAAATCTATTTACCCTAGTAGATGGAAAGATTGCGTCTAGCTCTTCAAATGTTTACAAAGCTGTCGCCGATGGAGAAATGGCTGTAGGACTCACCTATGAAGATCCTGCCTTAAAAC
The DNA here is from genome assembly GCA_963545095.1 of uncultured Streptococcus sp. Lineage (GTDB taxonomy): Bacteria > Bacillota > Bacilli > Lactobacillales > Streptococcaceae > Streptococcus. The sequence continues at coordinate 6,168 of CAUUIG010000056.1, read as the reverse complement.
TCTTAAACGACGGAGTTGATGTAAAAGTTATTTATCCAAAAGAAGGTACCGTCTTTTTACCTGGTAACGCGGCTATCGTCAAAAATGCCAAACACATGGAAAACGCTAAGAAATTTATCGATTTCATCCTTTCTCAAGAAATCCAAGATAAGCTAGGAACTGAAACTACAATCAGACCCATTCGTAAAAATGCTAAAACCAATAAAAATATGAAGGCTATGACAGAAATCAAGATTGCCACCGAAGATTCAGATTATGTCATTAAAAACAAATCCGCTATTCTTAAAAAGTACAATGACATTTTTACAGATATCCAATCTAAAAAATAAAATTTGACTTTCCAATGATTAACTGTCGCACCCTACTATAAAATCAAAAAGATTGCTTCCGTTTTTGTAGATAATTTTACTCTAATAGAGTAGAATTATCGGTTTTAAAAACGCTTACATTGTTTTAAAATAAACTTAAATAACACAACGGAGGTATCCATCATGAAAAAGAAATGGATGTATTATGCTGCTTGCGGACTAGCTCTTTTTGGTCTTGCTGCTTGTTCTTCTAATGAATCTGCCGATGGCGGTTCATCTGATAAAGGAGACGGCGGTTCGCTAGTCGTTTATTCACCAAACTCAGAGGGCTTAATCGGAGCAACTATTCCTGCCTTTGAAGAAAAATATGGTATCAAAGTAGAACTGATTCAAGCTGGTACTGGAGAACTTTTCAAAAAACTAGAGTCAGAAAAAGAAGCTCCTGTAGCTGATGTCATCTTTGGTGGTTCTTATACACAATATGCTACCCACGGAGAACTCTTTGAAAACTATACTTCAAAAGAAAATGATAATGTTATCAAAGAATATCAAAACACAACTGGCTACTCTACTCCTTATACACTAGATGGTAGTGTTTTAATCGTCAATCCTGATTTAACGAAAGGCATGAACATCGAAGGATATAGCGACCTTCTCAAACCTGAACTAAAAGGAAAAATTGCAACTGCTGACCCAGCAAACTCTTCTAGCGCATTTGCTCAATTAACAAATATGCTACAAGCTCAAGGTGGTTACAAAGACGATAAAGCTTGGTCTTATGTAAAAGATCTCTTCACACTTATTGATGGTAAAATCGGTTCAAGCTCATCTGGTGTCTATAAAGCAGTCGCTGACGGAGAAATGGCTGTTGGTCTCTCTTATGAAGATCCAGCAGTTAAACTCTTAAATGACGGAGCTAATATCAAGGTAGTCTATCCAAAAGAAGGAACAGTCTTCCTACCTGCTAGTGCTGCTATCGTTAAAAAAGCGAAAAATATGGAAAATGCCAAGAAATTTATCGATTTCATTATCTCTCAAGAAGTACAAGATACACTTGGTACAACCACTACTAACCGTCCTGTTCGTAAAAATGCCAAAACAAGCGAAAACATGAAACCAATTGACAAAATCAAAACACTCACTGAAGATTATGATTATGTCATCAAGAATAAATCAGATATTGTTAAGAAATACAACGAAGTCTTTACAGATATCCAATCTAAACAGTAAAAGAGGTTCACTATGAGTGAGATCAAAATTATTAACGCCAAAAAAATCTACCACGATGTCCCTGTTATTGAGAATTTGAACATTACAATTCCAAAAGGAAGTCTCTTTACCCTTCTTGGACCTTCAGGATGTGGGAAAACGACTCTTCTTCGCATGATTGCAGGTTTCAACAGTATCGAAGGCGGAGAATTTTACTTCGATGATACAAAAATCAATAATATGGAACCCAGCAAACGCAATATTGGGATGGTTTTCCAAAACTACGCTATTTTCCCACATTTGACTGTCCGAGACAATGTTGCTTTTGGTCTTAAGCAAAAGAAAGTTCCAAAAGAAGAATTGGTCCAACAGACCAACAAGTATCTTGAACTCATGCAAATTGCTCAATATGCGGATCGAAAGCCCGATAAACTTAGTGGTGGACAACAACAACGTGTCGCCTTGGCACGCGCCTTAGCTGTTAATCCAAGTGTTCTCCTCATGGACGAGCCGCTCAGTAACCTAGATGCTAAACTTCGCTTGGATATGCGTCAAGCCATTCGAGAAATCCAACACGAAGTAGGAATTACAACTGTTTATGTGACCCACGACCAAGAAGAAGCTATGGCTATTTCAGACCAAATTGCTGTTATGAAAGACGGAGTCATCCAACAAATCGGTCGGCCAAAAGAACTCTATCATAAACCAGCTAATGAGTTTGTAGCAACCTTTATCGGACGCACAAATATTATCCCCGCCACTCTTGAAAAACGGAGCGACGGCGCTTATATCGTCTTTTCAGATGGCTATGCCCTTCGAATGCCAGCCCTTGATCATGCTGAGGAGCAAGCCATTCATGTAAGCATTCGTCCTGAAGAGTTTATCAAAGATGAATCTGGAGATATTGAAGGAACTATTAGCGATAGCGTCTATCTTGGACTAAATACGGAGTATTTCATTGAGACAGGTTTTGCCTCAAAAATTCAAGTTAGCGAAGAATCAACTTTTGAAGAAGATCTACAAAAAGGCGATCGTATTCGTCTACGAATCAATACTCAAAAATTAAACGTCTTTTCTGCAGATGGTTCCCAAAATCTGATAAAAGGAGTCAACCATGGAACGTAAAAAACTAAATATTTGGACAGCCTCCTCTTTCTTCATCTTTCTTACCTATCTTGTCTTTCTCGTTTATCCTATCGTTACCGTGCTCAAGCAAGCACTCATACATGAAGGACAATTCTCACTAGCTAATTTTGTCACTTTCTTTAGTAAAGCCTACTACTCTGAGACACTTGTCAACAGTTTCAAGGTCTCCATTACCGCTACTGTCACTTCCTTAGTTGTAGGAACCTTATTAGCTTATCTCTTCTCTATGTATGACTTCAAGGGAAAGAAATTTCTACAAATATTGATTATCATTGCTTCCATGTCAGCTCCGTTCGTGGGAGCCTACTCCTGGATTCTCTTGCTGGGACGAAATGGGGTCATCACAAAATTCCTGACAAATACCTTTCATCTTCCAACTATCGATATTTATGGATTCAAAGGAATTGTACTTGTCTTTACACTGCAACTATTCCCACTGGTATTTCTATACGTTGCTGGGACAATGAAAAGTATTGACAATTCTCTACTTGAAGCCGCTGAAAGCATGGGTTCCTTCGGATTTAAGCGTATCGTAACAGTTATTTTACCTCTCCTAGTTCCAACCTTACTAGCTGCTGCCCTACTTGTATTTATGAGGGCATTCTCAGACTTTGGAACGCCTATGTTGATTGGTGAAGGATATCGGACTTTCCCTGTCCTGATTTATACCCAATTTATTAGCGAGGTTGGAGGAAATTCTGCTTTTGCATCTGCTTTAGCAGTTATGGCGATTATTATTGCCTTGGCGATTTTCCTTATCCAAAAATACATTTCAAACCGCTACAGTTTCAGCATGAATTCGCTCCATCCAATCGAGCCTAAAAAAACTACAAAAGGAAAAATGGCTGTCATTTATGCAACAGTCTACGGAATTATCTTGTTCTCTGTTCTACCTCAAGTCTACTTGATTTATACTTCTTTCCTAAAAACATCAGGTATGGTATTTGTCAAAGGCTACTCTCTAAACAGTTACAAGGTAGCTTTCAATCGTATGGGATCTGCTATTTTCAATACTATTCGTATCCCTTTGATTGCCTTAGTTCTAGTTGTCCTATTCGCAACATTTATCTCCTACCTAGCCGTTAGAAAACGGAATTTGTTTACAAACTTAATTGACAGCCTCAGTATGGTACCTTATATTGTACCAGGAACCGTTCTAGGGATTGCCTTCATTTCTTCCTTCAATACTGGTCTATTTGGAAGTGGATTTCTTATGATTACAGGGACAGCTTTCATCTTGATTATGTCCCTATCTGTCAGAAGATTGCCTTATACTATTCGCTCATCTGTTGCTAGCTTGCAACAAATAGCACCAAGTATTGAAGAAGCCGCTGAGAGCTTAGGAAGTAGTCGTCTCAATACCTTTGCCAAGATTACAACTCCAATGATGCTATCTGGTATTATTTCTGGAGCCATCCTATCTTGGGTCACAATGATTTCAGAACTCTCTACTTCTATCCTCCTCTACAATGTCAAAACAAGAACAATGACTGTAGCTATTTATACAGAGGTTCTCAGAGGAAATTACGGTGTTGCGGCAGCCTTGTCAACTATCCTGACTGTTCTAACAGTAGGTTCCTTGCTCTTGTTTATGAAAATCTCTAAAAGCAATAGCATTACACTTTAGTTTCCCCCATCAAAAACAGCCGAAAAGATTACCCTCGGCTGTTTTTTCTTATCTTGATATTCCTATCAAATTCTCAGTTCCTAGCAAGCAAGTCTAGACTGATTAAATAGAGACTTCCTCCATCTTCTCACGTCCTAGTTCTCGGTAACTACGGTCGCCGACAACTTCTACGCTAAACTGGTCGTCCTCATATTCAAGAATCGTCACGCTACCATTATCGAGACCATGCGGATGCATGCCATTAATCAGATAAACAATGGTCCCAATGGTCATTCCGTGGCTGACAACAAGGGCGTTGCCTCCACCTTGTTCTTCCATTTCTTTGGCAATCGCTTCAAAACCTTCTTTGATGCGGCCACTGAGTTTTTCCCAGCCTTCAGCCCAACCAGCTGTATCAACCTCTACCAAGCCCTCAGCCAGTTCAGCATAAGATAATTGGTGAACATGGTCCACATTAAAGATACGAGGAATAATGCCCATGAAAAGATCGCCATCGTAGGCTCCATCAAAACTACCGAAACACCATTCTCTGATACGCTTGTCCATGCGATAAGGGATTTTCCCCTGCAAGCCAAGTTCATCAAGGATAATTCCCATAGTCTGAATGGTGCGACCAGAATCACTCGAATAAGCACGCTCAAACTGTAGACCAGATTCTCGCAAACCGATTCCTAATTCTTGAATCCCTCGCTCACCTTCAGCTGTTAAGGGAGTATCGCTCCAACCTTGCGCGCGACCAATCGTGTTAAACATGGTCTTGCCATGACGTACCAAATACAATCGTACTTTTACCATTTTCCGTCCTCCGTTTGCTTCTATTATATCATGGATGATAAAACAAAAGCCACCCATACAGGCGACTTTTGCAGGAGATTATTATGAAAAAGTTTAGGAGTTCTATTAAATAAAGATATTAGATGAAAATCAAATTCAAACTAAATCAGTGTTATCTGTTTCAAATAATATTAGGAGGTCTTTATTTAATGATTATAGTATACACATCCAACCTTAAATAGAACTTAAAATTTCTCCTATTTTCTTAATTTTTAAAACTATGAATTGGTGCTGGGATTTGTCCTCCACGAGAGATGAAATCAACAGACGAAGCCCCATTGACCTTCATAACAGGTGCAGTACCTAATAGGCCACCAAACTCAATCATATCGCCTTCTTTTCCTTTTGGAATGATACGAACAGCCGTAGTTTTCATGTTAATGACACCAATTGCAGCTTCATCCGCAATCATGGCAGCAATGGTTTCAGCAGGCGTATCTTCTGGTATGGCAATCATATCCAAACCAACTGAACAGATAGCCGTCATGGCTTCTAGTTTTTCCAAATTAAGAGAGCCATTTTTCACTGCAGCAATCATTCCTTCATCCTCTGAAACAGGGATAAAGGCACCAGACAAACCACCGACTTGGTTGCAGGCCATCACTCCACCCTTCTTAACTTGGTCGTTCAAGAGTGCCAAGGCAGCCGTCGTCCCGTGTGTTCCAACTGTTTCTAGCCCCATTTCTTCAAGGACACGTGCAACAGAATCTCCAACCGCAGGAGTTGGCGCCAAACTCAAGTCCACAATACCAAACTCCACACCCAGTCTCTCACTGGCCATTTGACCAACTAATTGACCAATACGAGTGATTTTAAAGGCAGTTTTCTTAACTGTTTCGGCTACTACATCAAAGCTCTGTCCACGAACTTTTTCCAAGGCACGTTTCACCACACCAGGACCAGAAACTCCGACATTGATGATAACATCTGCCTCCCCAACACCATGAAAGGCACCCGCCATAAATGGATTATCCTCAACAGCATTAGCGAATACAACCAACTTGGCCGCTCCCATATCTGATAGATTAGCCGTTTCCTTGATAA
>CAUUIG010000055.1:0-11392 GCA_963545095.1 uncultured Streptococcus sp. | reverse complement strand
CACTATGAAGGCTTTTCGGATATGACAATTGATAGACAAGGGAATAGTCTCAACATTGAATTCGATAGTTCTCGCTATCAGTCAGCTGATATTATCAAGCAAACCCTATCTGATTTTGAAATCCGCGATTTGAAGATGGTGGATACGGATATTGAAGATATTATCCGTCGCTTCTACCGAAAGGAGCTCTAAGATGGTTAAATTGTGGAGACGTTATAAACCCTTTATCAATGCAGGGGTTCAGGAGTTGATTACTTACCGAGTCAACTTTATTCTTTATCGGATCGGCGATGTCATGGGTGCTTTTGTGGCCTTTTATCTATGGAAGGCTGTCTTTGATTCTTCGCAAGAGTCCTTGATTCAGGGCTTTAGTATGGCAGATATCACCCTCTATATCATTATGAGTTTTGTGACCAATCTTCTAACTAGGTCCGATTCTTCCTTTATGATTGGAGAGGAGGTCAAGGATGGTTCCATCATCATGCGCTTACTGAGACCAGTGCATTTTGCGGCATCTTACCTCTTCACCGAGCTTGGTTCTAAGTGGTTGATTTTTATCTCTGTTGGACTGCCATTTTTAAGTGTGATTGTCTTGATGAAAATCTTATCAGGACAAGGAATTGTAGAAGTGCTGGGTTTAACTGTCCTTTACCTCTTTAGCCTAACGATCGCCTACCTGATTAACTTTTTCTTTAATATCTGCTTTGGATTTTCTGCCTTTGTGTTTAAAAATCTTTGGGGTTCCAACCTACTTAAGACTTCCATAGTGGCTTTTATGTCTGGAAGTTTGATTCCCTTGGCTTTCTTTCCAAAGGTTGTTTCAGATATTCTGTCCTTCTTGCCTTTTTCATCCTTGATTTATACTCCGGTCATGATCATTGTTGGGAAATACGATGCCAGTCAGATGATTCAGGCGCTCGCTTTGCAGTTTTTCTGGCTTTTAGTGATGGTGGGCTTGTCTCAGTTGATTTGGAAACGAGTCCAGTCATTCATTACCATTCAGGGAGGTTAGTATGAAAAAATATCAACGCATGCATCTGATTTTTATTAGACAATACATTAAACAAATTATGGAATACAAGGTGGATTTTGTGGTTGGTGTGCTGGGAGTTTTCTTGACTCAAGGCTTGAACCTCTTGTTTCTCAATGTCATCTTTCAACATATTCCATCCCTAGAAGGTTGGACCTTTCAAGAGATTGCCTTTATCTATGGTTTTTCTTTGATTCCCAAGGGACTGGACCATCTCTTTTTTGACAATCTCTGGGCACTAGGGCAACGCCTAGTCCGAAAAGGGGAGTTTGACAAGTATCTGACTCGTCCCATCAATCCTCTCTTTCATATCCTAGTCGAAACTTTTCAGATTGATGCCTTGGGAGAACTCTTGGTCGGTGGAATCTTACTAGCGACAACAGTGACTAGCATTGCTTGGACTCTTCCCAAATTCATGCTTTTCCTAATCTGCATTCCTTTTGCGACCTTGATTTATACTTCTTTGAAAATCGCGACAGCCAGCATCGCTTTTTGGACCAAGCAGTCAGGAGCTATGATTTACATTTTTTATATGTTTAATGATTTTGCCAAGTACCCGATTTCCATTTACAATTCGCTTCTTCGTTGGTTGATCAGCTTTATCGTGCCTTTTGCCTTTACGGCCTACTATCCTGCCAGCTATTTCTTGCAGGACAAGGATGTAATCTTTAACATCGGAGGTTTGATATTGATTTCTCTGGTTTTCTTTGTCATTTCCCTTAAACTTTGGGATAGGGGCTTGGATGCCTACGAAAGTGCAGGTTCGTAAATAATAGAATATCAAAGCCTTGTCTCAAGACAGGCTTTTTTAATAGAGATGAAAATTTCTTGACACTATTCTCAGAGCGCTATAGTGTAAGTGTAATCGCCGATTTAGCTTATACTCTTCGAAAATCTCTTCAAACCACGTCAGCTTCGCCTTGCCGTATATATGTTACTGACTTCGTCAGTCTTATCTACAACCTCAAAACAGTGTTTTGAGCAACCTGTGGCTAGCTTCCTAGTTTGCTCTTTGATTTTCATTGAGTATTAGTTGCTAGAGAAAGACACTCGTAAAGCCTAGGTCACAGGTGAACAAATGACTGAAGATTTGCAAAATTATATATGTAGAAAATAGCCGTTAAGCCTAGTTCTTATCGGTTATTTATTTTGTTTAATAGTATTGTTATTGCATCAATTATGTCTGTTTTTGTTATTCTGGTAGTGCTCTAAGTTGATTGCTACTATTTTTGATGGTGTGAATGTACTTATCATGTATCCCAGTTAAGTACGAAACTTTTGCATCATTTTTAACATATATTAAAAATAAAATTAACGCATCTTAATTTTCCTTGACTTAAATTTTTTTAATTGATATACTATTTTCAGAGAGCTAACAATTATATATAAATGTACTACTCTATTTCCTAGATAATACTTAGTAAAACTTTTTATAACAAAGGCTAGCAAAGTTAAAGTTTTCTATCTATTGGAAGTTAAATAAATATGTAAGGAATTAAAATGAAAAAAAGTACAGTATTGTCACTAACCACAGCTGCAGTTATTTTAGCAGCATATGTCCCTAATGAGGTAGTTTTAGCAGACACATCTAGCTCTGAAGATGCTGTAACTATCTCTGATAAAGAAAAAGTAGTAGTAGGTAAACAAAAAGAAAACAAAGAAAAACATGAAGATATTCATAATGTTATAGAAACTTCAAAGGATACTGAAGAGAAGAAAACAACAGTTATTGAGGAAAAAGAAGTTGTTAGTAAAGAATCCGTGATAGACAATAAAACTAACAATGAAAAAGCAACAATCAAAAAAGAAGATTCCAATCAATTCCAAGGAAATCGTGCGGAATCATTTGTAAATAAAAACACAGAAAATCCCCAAAAAGAAGATAGACTTGTCTATATTGCTGAATTTAAAGATAAAGAATCTGGAGAAAAAGCAATCAAGGAACTATCAAATCTTAAGGATACAAAAGTTTTATATACTTATGATACGGTTTTTAATGGTGTTGCAATAGAAACAACTCCAGATAATCTGGACAAAATTAAACTAATAGAAGGTATCTCATCGGTTGAACGATCACAAAAAGTCCAGCCAATGATGAATCATGCTAGAAAGGAAATTGGAGTTGAAGAGGCAATTGATTACCTAAAATCTATCAATGCACCATTTGGGAAAAACTTTGATGGTAGAGGTATGGTCATTTCAAATATCGATACGGGGACAGATTATAGGCATAAGGCCATGAGGATTGATGATGATGCTAAAGACTCAATGAGATTCAAAAAAGAAAACTTAAAAGGTACTGATAAAAATTTCTGGTTGAGTGATAAAATTCCTCATGCTTTCAATTATTATAATGGTGGTAAAATTACTGTAGAAAAAGCTGATGATGGAAGTGATTATTTTGATCCCCATGGGATGCATATTGCAGGGATTCTTGCGGGAAATGATACTGAAAAAGACATCAAAAACTTTAACGGAATAGATGGAATTGCGCCTAATGCACAAATTTTCTCTTATAAAATGTACTCTGACGCAGGATCTGGCTTCGCAGGGGATGAAACAATGTTTCATGCTATTGAAGATTCCATCAAACATAATGTCGATGTTGTTTCTGTATCCTCTGGCTTTACAGGAACAGGTCTTGTAGGTGAGAAATATTGGCAAGCTATTAGAGCATTAAGAAAAGCAGGCATTCCAATGGTGGTAGCTACGGGTAACTATGCAACTTCCGCTTCAAGTTCTTCATGGGATTTAGTGGCAAATAATAATCTGAAAATGACAGATACTGGAAATGTAACGCGAACTGCAGCACATGAAGATGCGATAGCAGTTGCTTCTGCTAAAAATCAAACAGTTGAGTTTGATAAAGTTAACATAGGTGGAGAAAGTTTTAAATATAGAAATATAGGGGCCTTTTTCGATAAGAATAAAATCATAACAAATGAAGATGGTTCAAAAGCTCCTAGTAAATTGAAATTTGTATATATAGGCAAAGGTCAAGACCAAGATTTGATAGGATTAAATCTTAAGGGCAAAATTGCAGTAATGGATCGAATTTATACCAAGGATTTAAAAAATGCTTTTAAACGAGCAACGGATAAGGGCGCACGCGCCATTATGGTTGTAAATACTGTAAATTACTACAATAGAGATAATTGGACAGAGCTCCCAGCTATGGGATATGAAGAGGATGAAGGAACGACTAGTCAAGTTTTTTCAATTTCAGGAGATGATGGTGTAAAGTTATGGAACATGATTAACCCTGATAAAAAAACTGAAGTCAAAAGAAATAGTAAGGAAGATTTCAAAGATAAATTGGAGCAATACTATCCAATTGATATGGCCAGCTATAATTCTAATAAACCGAATGTAGGTGACGAAAAAGAGATTGACTTTAAGTTTGCACCTGACACAGACAAAGAACTGTATAAAGAAGATATCATAGTTCCAGCAGGATCCACATCTTGGGGACCGAGAACAGATTTACTTTTAAAGCCTGATGTCTCAGCACCAGGTAAAAATATTAAATCCACTCTCAATGTCATTAATGGGAAATCAACTTATGGTTATATGTCAGGGACTAGTATGGCCACTCCAATCGTGGCAGCTTCTACTGTTTTGATTAGACCAAAGTTAAAGGAAATGCTTGAAAGACCTGTGTTGAAAAATCTTAAGGGAGATGACAAAATAGATCTTACAAGTCTTACAAAAATAGCCCTACAAAATACTGCACGCCCTATGATGGATGCGACTTCTTGGAAAGAAAAAAGTCAATACTTTGCATCACCTAGACAACAGGGAGCAGGGCTAATTAATGTTGCCAATGCTTTGAGAAATGAAGTTGTAGCGACTTTCAAAAACACGGATTCTAAAGGCTTGGTAAACTCTTATGGTTCTATTTCTCTTAAAGAAATAAAAGGAGAAGAAAAATATTTTACCATTAAGCTTCACAATACATCAAACAGACCTTTGACCTTTAAAGTTTCAGCATCTGCTATAACTACAGATGCTCTAACTGACAGACTCAAACTGGATGAAACATATAAAGACGAAAAATCTCCAGATGGGAAGCAAGTTGTTCCAGAAATCCACCCAGAAAAAATCAAAGGAGCAAATATCACATTTGAGCATGATACTTTCACTATAGGCCCAAATTCTAGCTTTGATTTGAATGCGGTTATAAACGTTGGAGAGGCTAAAAACAAAAATAAATTTGTAGAATCATTTATTCATTTTGAATCAGTGGAAGAAATGGAAGCTCTGAACTCCAACGGGAAGAAAATAAATTTCCAACCTTCTTTATCAATGCCCCTAATGGGATTTGCTGGGGATTGGAACAAGGAACCAATCCTTGATAAATGGGCCTGGGAAGAAGGATCAAAATCAAAAACAATGGAAGGTTATGATGATGATGGTAAACCAAAAATTCCAGGAACCTTAAATAAGGGAATTGGTGGAGAACATGGTATAGATAAATTCAATCCAGCAGGAGTTATACAAAATAGAAAAGATAAAAATACAAAATCCCTAGATCAAAATCCAGAATTGTTTGCTTTCAATAACGAAGGGATCAACGCACCATCATCAAGTGGTTCTAATATTGCTAAAATTTATCCTTTAGATTCAAATGGAAATCCTCAAGATGCTCAACTTGAGAGAGGATTAACACCTTCTCCACTTGTATTAAGAAGTGCAGAAGAAGGAATGATTTCAATAGTAAATACAAATAAAGAGGGAGAAAATCAAAGAGACTTAAAAGTCATTTCGAGAGAACACTTTGTTAAAGGAATTTTAAACTCTAAAAGAAATGATGCAAAGGGAATCAAATCTTCTAAACTAAAGGTTTGGGGTGACTTGAAATGGGATGGACTCATTTATAACCCTAGAGGTAGAGAAGAAAATGCACCAGAAAGTAATGATAAGCAAGATCCAGCTACTAAGATAAGAGGTCAATTTGAACCGATTGCGGAAGGTCAATATTTCTATAAATTTAAATATAGATTAACTAAGGATTACCCATGGCAGGTTTCCTATATTCCTGTAAAAATTGATAACACAGCCCCTAAGATTGTTTCGGTTGATTTTTCAAATCCTGAAAAAATTAAGCTGATCACAAAGGATACTTATCACAAGGTAAAAGAGCAATACAAGAATGAAACGCTATTTGCGAGAGATCAAAAAGAACATCCTGAAAAATTTGACGAGATTGCAAATGAAGTTTGGTATGCTGGCGCCGCTCTTGTTAATGAAGACGGAGAGGTTGAGAAAAATCTTGAAGTAACTTATGCAGGTGAGGGTCAAGGAAGAAACAGGAAACTTGACAAAGACGGAAATACCATTTATGAAATTAATGGTGCAGGAGATTTAAGAGGAAAAATCATTGAAGTCATTGCATTAGATGGCTCTAGCAATTTCACAAAGATTCATAGAATTAAATTTGCTGATCATGCTGATGAAAAGGGGATGATTTCCTATTATCTAGTAGATCCTGATCAAGATTCATCTAACTACCAAAAGCTTGGCGAGATTGCCGAATCTAAATTTAATAATTTAGAAAATAGAAAAGAGGATAGTCTTAAAAAAGATACAACTGAAGTAGAACATCATCAAGAAAATGAAGAGGCTACCGAAGAAAAATCTAGCTTTACTATCAATAAAGCCATTTCAACAATTAGAGATTTTGAAAGTAAAGACTTGAAGAAACTCATTAAAAAGAAATTTAGAGAAGTTGATGACTTTACAAGTGAAACTGGTAAGAGGACAGAAGAATACGATTATAAATACGATGATAAGGGAAATATCATTGCTTATGACGATGGTAGTGCCTTAGAATATGAAACTGAAAAACTTGACGAAATCAAATCAAAAATTTATGGCATTCTAAGCCCGTCTAAAGATGGACACTTTGAAATTCTTGGAAAGATCAGTAATGTTTCTAAAAATGCTAAGGTATACTATGGAAATAACTATAAATCTATAGAAATCAAAACGACCAAGTATGATTCCCACTCAAAAACGATGACATTTGATTTATACGCTAATATTAATGATATTGTGGATGGATTAGCTTTTGCAGGAGATATGAGATTCTTTGTTAAAGATGATAATCAGACAAAAGCTGAAACTAAAATTAGAATGCCTGAAAAAAATAAGGAAACTAAAACAGAATATCCCTATGCATCAAGTTATGGGAATGTAATAGAATTAGGAGAAGGAGATCTTTCAAAAAATAAACCAAACAATTTAACGGACATGGAATCTGGTAAAATCTATTCTGATTCAGAAAAACAACAATATCTATTAAAGGATAACATCATTCTAAGAAAAGGCTATGCACTAAAAGTGACTACCTATAATCCTGGAAAAACGGATATGTTAGAAGGAAATGGAGTCTATAACAAGGAAGATATAGCAAAAATCCAAAAGGCCAATCCTAATCTAAGAGTCCTTTCAGAAAAAATAATTTATGCTGATAGTAGAAATGTTGAAGATGGAAGAAGTACTCAATCCGTATTAATGTCGGCTTTGGACGGCTTTAACATTGTAAGATATCAAGTGTTTACCTTTAAAATGAATGATAAAGGGGAAGCAATCGATAAAGATGGAAATCTTGTGACAGATTCTTCTAAACTGGTATTATTTGGTAAGGATGGTAAAGAGTACACAGGAGAGGATAAGTCCAATGTAGAAGCTATAAAAGAAGATGGCTCTACGTTATTTATTGATGCAAAACCAGTAAATCTTTCAATGGACAAGAACTACTTTAATCCATCTAAATCTAATAAAATTTATGTACGAAATCCAGAATTCTATTTAAGAGGTAAGATTTCTGATAAGGGTGGTTTTAACTGGGAGTTGAGAGTTAATGAATCAGTTGTAGATAATTATTTAATCTATGGAGATTTACACATTGATAACACTAGAGATTTTAACATTAAGCTTAATGTTAAAGACGGTGACATCATGGACTGGGGGATGAAAGACTATAAAGCAAACGGATTTCCAGATAAGGTAACAGATATGGATGGAAATGTTTATCTTCAAACTGGCTATAGCGATTTGAATGCGAAAGCGGTTGGAGTACACTATCAATTTTTATATGATAATGTTAAACCAGAAGTAAACATTGATCCAAAAGGAAATACTAGTATCGAATATGCTGACGGAAAATCGGTAGTTTTTAACATCAATGATAAAAGAAATAATGGATTCGATGGTGAGATTCAAGAACAACATATTTATGTAAATGGAAAAGAATACAAATCATTTGATGATATTAAACAAATAGCAGATAAGACACTAAGTATTAAGATTCTTGTAAAAGATTTTGCAAGAAATACGACCGTAAAAGAATTCATTTTAAACAAAGATACGGGAGAGGTAAGCGAACTAAAACCTCATAGGGTAACTGTGACCATTCAAAATGGAAAAGAAATGAGTTCTAAGATAGTATCGGAAGAAGATTTCATTTTGCCTGTTTATAAGGGTGAATTAGAAGAAGGCTATCAATTTGATGGTTGGGAAGTTTCTGGTTTCGAAGGAAAAAAAGATGCTGGTTATATTATTAATCTATCAAAAGATACCCTTATAAAACCTGTATTCAAGAAAATAGAGGAGAAAAAGGAGGAGGAAAATAAACCTACTTTTGATGTATCGAAAAAGAAAGATAAGGTGCAAGTAAATCAAAGTCATAGAAAAGAAGACTTACAAAGAGAAAATTATTCACACAACTCTGATTCAACTAAGGATGTTACAGTTCCAGTTCCTGATAAAAATGATAAAAACTTTGAAAATACGAAAGAAGTTTATCTTAATGAACCAGAGAATATAGCTAATAAACATACCAATATCGATAGTAAGTCGGATACTAATAATTCTGATAGATTGCCAAAAACCGGAACAGTTAGAGAAGGTTTTACACCATTCATTGCTGGAATATTGTTTATAGTAGGATCACTCCTTGGATTGAAGAAAAAAGATCAAGATTAGGACAAAAGCTATAGATGAAAAAAATGCTTTATGTACTGAGATAGTGTGATGATGAAACAATTTTGTGACAATTACTATTTAATACTTAATTCTTAAGTTTAAATTGATAATTATACTCTTTTAAAATGTATTAATGGACTTTATTTAGATAACAAAAAATCTTCTTATTACAGATAGGAAGATTTTTTGGATTTTACCAATTTCATAAAATACTGTATCAAACTATAGAATAAAAATACTGTTGCAATCGGCAAAGTGAAGAAGCTCATTAGGGCTTCTTTTCTTTTATCTTAACTCTTCAACCACTTAGACCGAGATTGAGACCAGATAGGCAAAAGAACTTGTTCTTGAAACTGACCTCTGCTATAATGATTGTTGTAAGGGACGGGAGGCCTCACTATCAGATAAGTCAAGTTCCTAAAAAAGAAATTGGAGATAAACAAATGAAAAAATTATTGGGGATTGTATTTTTAGTAGCAGCAACGACAGTGTTGTATTTTGGTTCTGTTGGCTGACCAAGTTTAGATGCCAACCTCTGGTCCCTGATTCCGGTAGGCCTGTTCCTCTTTTTCACTCTAGAGAATCTTTTGAAAAAGGATTACAAGACTAGTCTGATGTGTTTCATTATTGCCTTTATCATTGCGAATGCAATTTTGGACCTTTTGCCAATTTCAAGTGGCTTGGTAATTGGAGCAGGTGTGCTGGCTTGTGTAGGTATTGGTTACCTCTTTTCTGATAAAGAAGGAAAATAATACTCTTCGAAAATCTCTTCAAACCACGTCAGCTTTGCCTTGTCGTAGATATGGTTACTGACTTCGTCAGTTCTATCCACAACCTCAAAACCGTGTTTTGAGCAGCCTGCGGCTAGCTTCCTAGTTTGCTCTTTGATTTTCATTGAGTATAAGAATTATTGAAAAAAGATAAAGAAAAACACTTCAATCATTGTATTTTAGTTTGATTGAGGTGTTTTCGATTTCATTTTTTATTTCTGGGCCATCAATTCAACAATCATCTCGATATACATGACAAGGGTTAATAAGAATCCTGCACGCCAGAAGAATTTGATGAATTTAGGATAGTAAAAGCTACGTTTTTTCAAAAGGAAGAAAAAAACGAGGATAATGGCTAGGAGTGAGAGGGCTAGTCCCAGTCTAGGGAGAAAATTATGGGTAAAGGTTTTAGCTGTAATCAGGTAATACTCAAATACCAAGACTGGAAAAGCCAAATCCGCAAAGTTTCGTCCTAGTTTTTTTAATCTAAAAAGTTTGGTTATGATAATGCAGACGACTAAGGTCAGTATCAATAGTAAAATAGATGCTAATTTCATTAAAATCATACCCATATTGTATCATAAAAAAAGGCTAATGGAAATGAGAAACAGAGGAATTTATAGGAAAGTTAGGCTTTTGAGATTGTGAGTGTTTTTTGTTATAATGAAGGTTATGAAATCTTATAATACCTTGAATGATTATTATCGAAAACTCTTTGGAGAAAAGACTTTTAAAGTCCCTATTGATGCGGGATTTGACTGTCCCAATCGTGATGGGACTGTGGCTCATGGAGGCTGTACTTTTTGTACAGTTTCAGGTTCTGGAGATGCTATCGTAGCACCGGATGCGCCTATCCGTGAGCAATTTTATAAGGAAATTGACTTTATGCACCGCAAGTGGCCAGATGTTCAGAAGTATCTAGTTTATTTTCAAAATTTTACCAACACCCATGAAAAGGTGGAAGTCATCCGAGAGCGCTATGAGCAGGCTATCAACGAACCGGGTGTAGTAGGAATCAATATCGGAACGCGCCCAGACTGTTTACCAGACGAAACCATCGAATATTTGGCTGAGTTATCGGAGCGCATGCATGTGACAGTTGAATTGGGCTTGCAGACTACTTATGAAACAACCTCTGACCTGATTAACCGCGCCCACTCCTATGAATTGTATGTGGAGACGGTCAAGCGTTTGAGAAAGTATCCAAAAATTGAGATTGTTTCTCATTTGATCAATGGACTTCCTGGTGAAACCCATGAGATGATGATTGAAAATGTCCGTCGCTGTGTTACGGACAATGATATTCAAGGGATTAAACTGCACTTGCTTCACCTGATGACCAATACACGTATGCAACGAGATTACCACGAAGGACGCTTGCAGTTGATGAGCCAGGATGAATATGTCAAGGTCATCTGTGACCAACTGGAAATCATTCCCAAGCATATTGTCATCCATCGAATTACAGGAGATGCACCTAGAGATATGCTGATTGGGCCTATGTGGAGCCTCAATAAGTGGGAAGTGCTCAATGCTATTGAAACTGAGATGCGACGTCGTGGAAGTGTTCAAGGATGCAAGGCTGTAAAACAGGAGTTTGAAA
>CAUUIG010000054.1:0-11599 GCA_963545095.1 uncultured Streptococcus sp. | reverse complement strand
CATGTTGATGGACTATTTGAATTTGAGTAGAAATGTGACTAAATCAGACTTGCATTATTTCCCTGAATATGGTGCTTTTATCTGTGGGAGTCAGGTTCAACTGGATGTTTCAAAGTTTAACTACTTACGGGTGATTAATGCTTTTACCCAAATTGAAGCAGTTAAGGCTTATTTATTTGCAAACTCTGAGTTTTCGGGTGCAGATTGGGATACGAAAATTTCAAGGGACATTTTCTGGGAAGAATCGATGCATGGTATCTATCCAGAAAACGTCGGGGTCAATGCTAGACTCTTTAAAGATGAGGATGATTTTTTTGATTATCTAGATCATTCTGCAATTTTTACTGCGGAACGTGATGGACAAACCTATTATTTTTATCCGATTCAGGCAATGGACTATTTGGCTACAACTGAAATCCAAGCATATAATCTTAATGGGGATAAGGTTCTTATTTATCCTCAAGAGAAGGATTTTGAAACTCATCGTAGTTACCAGTACCAGGACTTAACGACTCGAGGAACGGTTGAGTTTCGTAGTGTGTGTACTCAACCTTTGGATAGAACCTTTGCTTCAGCAGCCTTTCATTTGGGATTGTTGGTTAATTTAGATAAGTTAGAAGCTTACTTAGAAACAGCAACTTTCTTTAAAGAATTTGGTCGTGATTACAAGTTTTTAAGGAGACAGTTTTCTAAGAAGAAGCTTACAGATGTGGAAGAAACTGTGATTATTGAAATTTCCAAAGACTTACTCCTGCTAGCTGAGGAAGGACTAGTGATGAGAAATAAGCAAGAAATGAGCTATTTACAGCCTTTGAAAGAAGAATTGGGACTGTAATTTCTCTTATAAAGGGAGAATTTTCTGAAGAATCATGATATAATGGTAGAGACTATAGATAAAGGATAGAGAGTAATGACATTAGTTTATCAATCAACGCGTGATGCCAACAATACAGTAACTGCTAGCCAAGCAATTTTGCAAGGTTTGGCAACGGATGGTGGTTTGTTTACACCGCTTACTTATCCAAAGGTAGATTTGGACTTTGACAAATTGAAAGATGCTTCTTACCAAGAAGTGGCTAAGTTAGTTTTGTCAGCATTTTTAGATGACTTTACAGCTGAGGAGTTGGACTACTGTATCAACAATGCCTACGATAGCAAGTTTGATACTCCAGCTATCGCACCATTAGTGAAATTAGACGGGCAATACAACCTGGAGCTGTTCCATGGTTCAACAATTGCTTTTAAGGATATGGCCTTGTCTATTTTGCCATACTTTATGACAACAGCTGCTAAGAAGCATGGTTTGGAGAACAAGATTGTCATCTTGACAGCGACATCTGGTGATACTGGGAAAGCTGCTATGGCAGGCTTTGCGGATGTGCCTGGTACTGAGATTATCGTCTTTTATCCAAAGGATGGTGTCAGCAAGGTACAAGAGTTGCAAATGACCACTCAGACTGGTGACAATACTCATGTTATCGCCATTGACGGAAACTTTGATGATGCTCAAACAAACGTTAAGCATATGTTCAATGATGTGGCTCTTCGTGAAAAATTGGCGGCCAACAAGTTGCAATTTTCATCAGCTAACTCTATGAACATTGGTCGTTTGGTACCACAGATTGTCTATTATGTTTATGCTTACGCTCAGCTTGTTAAAACTGGTGAGATTGTGGCTGGTGATAAGGTCAACTTTACCGTACCAACTGGAAACTTTGGAAATATCTTGGCTGCCTTTTATGCCAAACAAATCGGTCTACCAGTTGGTAAATTGATCTGTGCTTCAAATGACAACAATGTTTTGACAGACTTTTTCAAGACACGTGTTTATGACAAGAAACGTGAGTTTAAAGTAACAACTAGTCCATCTATGGATATTTTGGTATCTTCAAATTTGGAGCGTTTGATTTTCCATCTTTTGGGAAATGACGCTGAAAAGACAGCTGAACTCATGAATGCCTTAAATACACAAGGACAATATGAATTGACTGATTTTGATGCTGAGATTCTGGACCTCTTTGCGGCTGAATATGCGACTGAGGAAGAAACTTCGGCAGAAATCAAACGTGTTTACCAAACAGATGCCTACATTGAGGATCCACATACGGCAGTTGCCTCAGCAGTGTATAGAAAATACCAAGCGTCTACTGGCGATGTTACTAAGACAGTGATTGCTTCAACAGCTAGTCCATACAAGTTCCCAGTGGTTGCAGTAGAAGCTGTAACTGGGAAAGTTGACTTGACTGACTTTGAAGCCTTGGCTCAATTACATGAAATCTCAGGAGTTGCTGTGCCACCAGCAGTTGATGGGCTTGAAACAGCTCCAGTTCGTCATAAGACAACAGTGGCGGCTACTGACATGCAAGCAGCGGTTGAGGCTTATCTAGGACTTTAAGACAGAGGGAGTAAACTCGGTTGGGAAACCAACTGAGTTTCTTTTCATCAGGAGGAAGGATTGTTTAAGAAAAATAAAGACATTCTTAATATTGCATTGCCAGCTATGGGCGAAAACTTTTTGCAGATGCTCATGGGAATGGTGGACAGTTATTTGGTAGCCCATTTGGGCTTGATAGCCATTTCGGGTGTATCAGTAGCTGGCAATATTATCACGATTTATCAGGCGATTTTCATCGCTCTGGGAGCTGCTATTTCCAGTGTTATTTCAAAAAGTTTGGGGCAGAAGGATCAGTCTAAGCTAGCCTATCATGTGACTGAAGCGTTGAAGATTACATTATTATTAAGTTTCCTTTTAGGAGCTTTGTCCATCTTCGCTGGGCAAGAGATGATAGGACTATTGGGGACAGAGAGAGATGTAGCTGAGAGTGGTGGACTCTACCTATCTTTGGTAGGCGGATCGATTGTTCTCTTGGGCTTAATGACTAGTTTGGGTGCCTTGATTCGTGCAACGCATAATCCACGTTTGCCCCTCTATGTGAGTCTTTTATCCAATGCCTTGAATATTCTTTTTTCAAGTCTAGCTATTTTTGTCCTTGATATGGGGATAGCTGGTGTTGCTTGGGGGACTATTCTGTCTCGCTTGGTTGGTCTTGTGATTTTGTGGTCGCAATTAAAGCTGCCTTTTGAGAAACCGACTTTTGGTTTAGATAAGGAACTATTGACCTTGGCTTTGCCAGCAGCTGGAGAGCGGCTTATGATGCGTGCTGGTGATGTCGTTATCATTGCCTTGGTCGTTTCTTTTGGAACGGAGGCAGTTGCTGGGAATGCAGTCGGAGAAGTCTTGACCCAGTTTAACTACATGCCTGCCTTTGGCGTCGCTACGGCAACGGTCATGCTGGTGGCCCGAGCAGTTGGAGAGGATAATTGGAAAAGAGTAGCTAGTTTGAGCAAGCAAACCTTTTGGCTTTCTCTGCTTCTCATGTTACCCTTGACCTTCAGTATCTATGCCTTAGGGATACCACTAACTCATCTCTATACGACTGATCCTGTTGCGGTTGAAGCTAGCGTTTTGGTGGCACTTTTCTCACTGCTAGGAACTCCCATGGCGACGGGGACAGTTATCTATACGGCTGTTTGGCAGGGCTTGGGTAATGCTCGCCTTCCCTTCTACGCGACAAGTATAGGGATGTGGTGTATCCGCATTGGGACAGCCTATCTGATGGGGATTGTTCTTGGTTGGGGCTTGCCTGGTATTTGGGCGGGAACCCTTCTGGATAATGGTTTTCGCTGGTTATTTCTACGCTACCGCTACCAGCGTTATATGAGCTTGAAAGGATAGGAAATGCAAAAAACAGCTTTTATTTGGGATTTAGACGGGACTTTATTGGACTCTTATGAAGCGATTTTATCAGGGATTGAGGAGACCTATGCTCAATTTTCTATTCCTTATGATAAGGAGAAAGTGAGAGAGTTTATTCTCAAGTTTTCTTTGCAGGATTTGCTTGTGCAGGTGGCAAAAGAGCGAAAGCTGGATGTGGCAGTGTTAAATCAGGTGCGTGCCCAGAGTCTGGCTGAGAAGAATGCTCAGGTAGTTTTGATGCCAGGTGCGCGTGAGGTGCTAGCTTGGGCAGACCAAGTAGGGATTCAACAGTTTATTTATACTCATAAAGGGGACAATGCTTTTACAATTCTCAGAGACTTGGGTTTGGAATCTTATTTTACAGAGATTTTAACCAGTCAGAGTGGTTTTGCGCGCAAGCCTAATCCGGAAGCGTCTACCTATCTGTTAGACAAGTATCAGTTGGATCCTGAGAAAACCTATTATATAGGGGATCGGACTCTGGATGTGGAATTTGCCCAGAATAGTGGGATTCAAAGTATCAACTTTTTAGAGTCGTCTTATGAAGGAAATCACAGGATTCAAGCGTTAGCAGATATTTCCCATTTTTTTAAGGCTGAGCGATAAAAAGATTGTGTCAGTTTTGTGACAGAGACCTAACAAACTATTTCAAGTAACCGAGTTTGTTACAAGGAATAGACAGTTCTGTTAAATAGGCCCGAGAGGGCTTTTTTTCTGCATTTTTTGTGTTATGATAGACAGGTACTCATTTGAAAGGAATTTGAAAGAATGAAGAAAAGAATATTATTAGCCTCAACAGTAGCCTTGTCATTTGCCCCAGTATTGGCAACTCAAGCAGAAGAAGTTCTTTGGACTGCACGTAGTGTTGAGCAAATCCAAAACGATTTGACTAAAACGGATAACAAAAC
This sequence comes from uncultured Streptococcus sp., assembly GCA_963545095.1. GTDB lineage: Bacteria > Bacillota > Bacilli > Lactobacillales > Streptococcaceae > Streptococcus. The sequence continues at coordinate 6,934 of CAUUIG010000054.1, read as the reverse complement.
AAGTTATACCGTTCAGTATGGTGATACCTTGAGCACCATTGCAGAAGCCTTGGGTGTAGATGTCACAGTTCTTGCGAATTTGAATAAAATCACTAATATGGACTTGATTTTCCCAGAAACTGTTTTGACAACGACTGTCAATGAAGCTGAAGAAGTAACAGAAGTTGAAATCCAAACTCCTCAAGCAGACTCTAGTGAAGAAATGACAACTGCGACAGCAGATTTGACAACTAATCAAGTGACTGTTGATGATCAAACTGTTCAGGTTGCAGACCTTTCTCAACCGATTGCAGAAGCTCCAAAAGCGGTAGAAACTACAAGTACAAAAGAAGTAGTATCAAGTTCAGAAGTTACAGAAGAGCAAACAGCCGAAACAAGCAGTGCAGTTGCAGAAACAGCTCCTCAGGTAACACCTCAAGCTGAATCAGCAGTAGAAGCAACTACAGCGCCAGTAGAAGAAAAAACAACTGCAACAAGTTCAGAAGAAGAAAAAGGAGTAGCATCATCAAATGGAGCTAAACCAACAGTTTCTACTTATCAACCAGAAGAGACGAAAACAGTTTCAACGACTTACGCTGCACCAGCTGCGCCCGATTATGCTGGACTGGCACTAGCGAAATCTGAAAATGCAGGCCTTCAACCACAAACGGCTGCCTTTAAAGAAGAAATTGCTAACTTGTTTGGCATCACATCCTTTAGTGGTTACCGTCCAGGAGACAGTGGAGATCACGGAAAAGGGTTGGCTATCGACTTCATGGTACCAGAAAGCTCAGAACTAGGGGATAAGATTGCGGAATACGCTATTCAAAACATGGCTAGCCGTGGAATTAGTTATATCATCTGGAAACAACGTTTCTATGCTCCATTCGATAGCAAATATGGGCCAGCTAATACTTGGAACCCAATGCCAGACCGTGGTAGCGTGACAGAAAATCACTATGATCACGTTCACGTTTCAATGAATGGATAAACCAGACTTTGTAATATCATTTTGACGAATGAGATCTAGCTTTCATGATAGGAAGCAAGTCTCGTTCGTTTTTTTCTTTGTCAATTTGAATGGAAAATTACAATCTTACAATGCCTTAAGCAACATTCTTGCAATCTATTTTACTTTATATTATACTTGATTTATCAATTATTGATAAATCAATGAAAAGGAGAAAGATGTGATAGAGATTCAAGATTTACTTTATCAACTCCGCTTGTCTGAGCAAGCGAGTACGCAATTGTTTGAAAAAAGACTTGGGATTAGTTTGACACGGTATCAGATTTTATTATTTTTGCTGAAGCATTCCCCTTGTAATCAAATAGCGGTTCAGGAGCGTTTGAAGATTGATCAGGCTGCTTTGACACGACATTTCAAGATTTTGGAAAAGGAAGGTTTGGTGGAGCGTCATCGTAATCCTGAAAATCAGCGAGAAGTGTTGGTAGAGGCTACGAAGTATGCTAAGGAGCAGTTAGTGGTGAATCCACCTCTGCAGCATATCAAGGTTAAGCAAGAGATGGAAAGTATCTTAACAGAGTCTGAAAGAACAGAACTCAGCCGTTTATTAAACAAATTAGTTTTGGGTATTGAGAGTATAGAAATTTAAGGAGAAATAGATGTCAATTATTACAATCATTTTAGCAACGATAGTTGCTTTGGAACATTTTTACATTTTTTATTTGGAAAGTATTGCAACGCAATCAGATGCAACTAGTCGTGTCTTTAACATGGACAAGGAAGAACTGGCTCGTCCGTCAGTAAGTTCATTGTTTAAAAATCAAGGGATTTATAATGCTCTGCTAGGAGTCTTTCTCTTGTATGGGATTTATTTCTCACAGAATTTAGAAATTGTGACTATTTTTGTCTTATTTGTGATTGGGGTTGCGGCTTATGGCTCTCTTACAGCAGATAAGAAAATTATTTTGAAGCAAGGTGGACCAGCTATTTTAGCCTTGATTAGCATTTTCCTTTTTAAATAAATTTGAAGGTCAATTCTAATCTCGCTAATCCTTTTCAATCCAGAATAAGGGAAATATGTTATACTTGTTTTTAAGAAAATAGTTTCATTAAATTGGTTTTGAGGAGTTAGAAATGAAAGTATTAGTGACAGGTTTTGAGCCCTTTGGAGGGGAAAAGGTCAATCCAGCCTTGGAGGCCGTTAAAGGTTTACCAGCTGAAATCCATGGTGCTGAGGTCCGTTGGTTAGAAGTGCCAACAGTCTTTCACAAATCGGCCCAAGTATTGGAAGAAGAAATGAACCGTTATCAACCTGACTTTGTCCTTTGTATCGGGCAAGCGGGTGGAAGAACTAGCTTGACGCCTGAACGAGTGGCCATTAATCAGGACGATGCACGCATACCAGATAATGAAGGCAATCAACCGATTGACCTTCCCATTCGCCCAGATGGTGCTTCGGCCTACTTTAGCAGTCTGCCGATTAAAGCGATGGTTCAAGCTATAAAAAAAGAGGGCTTGCCGGCCTCTGTTTCCAATACGGCAGGGACTTTTGTCTGCAATCATTTGATGTATCAGGCTCTCTATTTGGTAGAAAAGAAATTTCCACATGTTAAGGCAGGTTTTATGCATATTCCTTATATGATGGAACAGGTGGTGAATCGACCGACTACTCCAGCTATGAGTTTAGTGGACATTAGGCGAGGGATAGAAGCGGCAATCGGCGCCATTATCGAACATGGGGATCAGGACCTCAAGTTGGTAGGCGGAGAAACTCATTGATAGAAAAAAGCTTGAGGGGAAAAACCTTCAAGCTTTTGGACGTTTTCGAGCCAGTACTGCTCGGTAGAAAATTATTTTATTGATTTGAATGTAGGGTAGGAGTGAGAAACTAGCAATCCCAAAGGTAATCCAATTGAGGAAATACCAAGGAAGGAGTTGTAAGTCTAGGACAAAGCGCTGAAATTTATAACCTTTCATTAAGAAACGGCTGGTTTTAAGGATTTGTACTGGTTTGGCTTGTCCTAAATCTAGAGTATCACAGAGGAGAAATTCTACCTGCGAATAGGCATAGTATTGTGGGATATAGAGACTATTTCCGGCAATCATCAAGAGGATACTTGCTAGAAAGTAAAGACCAAAGGTCAGGAGGAATCGCTCGGTTTCAATTGAGGAGAGATCCAGATTGGGAAACTCAGGATGAAGGACAACGAATTTCTTTGCTAGAAAGCTACTGTAAAAGAGGAAGTAAATCCCAAGCAAACTAGGAATACTCCATAAGAAGAGATAGAAGCGTTTGAGAAGGAGAGTCAAAAAGGTTTGTGAAAAGTGCTCTTCGTTAAAGAGAGTGAGACTATTTTTGATGGATAGTTCTGTATCTGGATTCTTGATAAGTTTTAGCGTTGTATAGACGGAACTGGTTAGAAGTATTGTTCCGATAAAGGAGACTAATAGTGGAAAGAGGTAGGCTTGGAATACATGGCCAAACACGCTTAAAAAGGGTTGTTCTAAAACACTCTCGTTGATGCGCTCTAAGGGATTGAGGAAGCCAGACAAAATGACCAGCATGCTAGGTAAGAGATAGACGAGAAAGAGGCGGGGATTTTCAGCCTGAAATTGTCTGGACTGTAGACGAATGGTTTTTAAATCAATTTTTGGGTATTTCATTCTCTCATTATACCATAGTTCGTGACAGTTCCTGCTTTTTTTGATAAAATCATACAGTATGCCCTTGGGCACAAAGTATGAACTGGGACTGTCTTTCCCAGCTTCGGAGGTAAAAAATGTCAGATTCACCAATCAAATATCGTTTGATTAAGAAAGAAAAACATACAGGAGCTCGTCGGGGAGAAATCATCACTCCCCACGGTACCTTCCCGACGCCTATGTTTATGCCAGTTGGAACTCAAGCCACTGTCAAAACTCAGTCGCCAGAAGAGTTAAAGGAGATGGGTTCGGGAATTATCCTGTCAAACACTTATCATCTCTGGCTTCGCCCTGGAGATGAACTCATCGCTCGCGCAGGTGGTCTCCACAAGTTCATGAATTGGGACCAGCCTATCTTGACAGATAGTGGTGGTTTCCAGGTTTATTCTCTAGCAGATAGCCGCAATATCACAGAAGAAGGGGTAACTTTTAAAAACCACCTCAATGGTTCAAAGATGTTTCTATCACCAGAAAAAGCTATCTCTATTCAGAACAATCTGGGCTCAGACATCATGATGTCCTTTGACGAATGTCCCCAGTTTTATCAACCTTACGACTACGTTAAGAAATCAATCGAGCGTACCAGCCGTTGGGCTGAGCGTGGTTTGAAGGCTCATCGTCGTCCACATGACCAAGGATTATTTGGGATTGTGCAGGGAGCAGGATTTGAAGACTTGCGTCGCCAATCAGCGAATGACCTTGTCAGTATGGATTTCCCAGGCTACTCGATCGGTGGCTTGGCAGTGGGTGAGACTCATGAAGAGATGAACGCAGTTTTGGACTTCACAACCCAACTGTTACCTGAAAATAAACCTCGCTACCTGATGGGAGTGGGGGCACCAGATAGCTTAATTGATGGGGTTATTCGTGGGGTGGATATGTTTGACTGTGTTTTACCTACTCGTATCGCTCGTAATGGAACTTGTATGACTAGTCAAGGAAGATTAGTTGTTAAAAATGCTCAGTTTGCAGAGGACTTTACGCCACTGGATCCTGAATGTGATTGCTACACATGTAAGAACTATACACGTGCTTATCTTCGTCACCTACTCAAGGCTGATGAAACCTTCGGGCTCCGCTTGACTAGCTACCACAATCTTTACTTCTTGCTTAACCTGATGAAGCAAGTGCGACAAGCCATTATGGATGACAATCTCTTGGAATTCCGTGAGTATTTTGTTGAAAAATATGGCTATAATAAGTCAGGACGTAATTTCTAAAATGGAATTGATATAAGCTAAAAATCCTAAGTTTTCTCTTAGGATTTTTCTTCTTTTTTTGATAGAATAAAGTGTACAACGAAAGGAAGAATAAACTCGTATGCGCATTAAATGGTTTTCCTTGATTAGGATTACAGGTTTACTTTTGGTACTCTTGTATCATTTCTTTCAGACCATCTTTCCTGGAGGATTTTTCGGGGTAGATGTCTTTTTCACATTTTCAGGATTCCTGATTACGGCTCTACTCATCGAAGAATTTTCTAAAAATCATGAGATTGACTTGATAGGATTTTTTAGGAGACGCTTTTATCGGATTGTGCCACCTGTGGTTTTGATGGTCTTGGTAACCATGCCCTTTACCTTCCTAGTTCGGCAAGATTATGTGGCTGGAATTGGCGGTCAGATTGCGGGTGTCTTAGGCTTTATGACCAACTTCTATGAACTCCTAACAGGTGGGAGTTATGAATCTCAGTTCATTCCTCATTTGTTTGTTCATAATTGGAGCTTGGCTGTTGAGGTTCACTACTATATTCTTTGGGGATTGGCAGTTTGGTTCTTATCCAAACAGGCTAAATCAAATGGTCAGTTGAGGGGAATGGTCTTTCTCTTGTCTGTTGCTGCCTTCTTGATCAGCTTCTTCTCCATGTTTATTGGTAGTTTTCTAGTGACCTCTTATTCCTCTGTTTACTTCTCCAGTTTAACTCATGTCTACCCATTCTTTTTGGGAAGTATCCTAGCAACGATTGTAGGCGTTCGTCAGACGACCTCCCTCGTCAAGCAGTTGGATAAAATCTGGGATTTACGAAAGACCCTTTTAGTTTTTGGAGGAGGTTTTGGCTTCTTACTCATTTTGACCTTCTTTGTCAAATTTACCTATCTCTTTGCCTATCTTATAGGCTTCTTGCTTGCCAGTCTTGCAGCTCTTGCTATGATTCTGGCGGCGCGTGTCTTACATGAAAAGACTCCTAATATGCAGGAACCAAAGATTATCAGTTTTTTAGCAGATACTAGCTATGCGGTTTATCTCTTCCATTGGCCTTTCTATATCATATTCTCACAGTTGACATCAAATCTTCTTGCTGTATTATTAACTTTGATTTTTTCTTATGGATTTGCCAGTCTTTCATTTTATGTATTGGAACCTTGGATTGCAGGCAAGAACACACCTGTTTTACAAACTCTTCGTCCCTTGCCTTATATTCACGCAATTCTTGCAACAAGTACAGGAATTTTGGCCTTCATTGTCTTCTTGGTGACTTTCTTGGCACCACAAGTGGGAGCGTTTGAGACAGATTTGACTGTCAATGGTTTGAAGCAAGCTGCAACAAATATTGGCCAGACTAAGGTGATGGCAGAACGGGCAGAAGCTGATAGTTTAGGAATTGCTGATGGCACTATGTTAATTGGTGACTCGGTGGCTTTAAGGGCAAATACAGCCCTGCAGACAGCCCTTCCAGGAGCACAGATTAATGCACAAGTTAGCAGAACAACTAAGACCGCCAATGAAATTATGCTAAATAATGGTCAGAATAAATTTCTACCAAAGATGGTGGTTATTGCAACAGGTGTGAATAATCCTGAAAATTACAAGGAAGATTGGGACAGTATCGTGAAAAATCTTCCTAAGGGCCATCATATGATTTTAGTGACTCCTTATGAGGGGGATAAGACAAAAGAGACTTATGCAATCGTTGAGAAGGCTGCTGCCTATATGAGAGAATTGGCAGAGAAGACTCCTTACATCACGATAGCAGATTGGAATCAAGTTGCTAAGGAACATCCAGAAATCTGGGCAGGAACAGACCAAGTCCATTTCGGAAGTGACAATAGTAAAATTGAAGCAGGAGCAAAATTGTATGCAGATACCATTGCTACAGCCTTGCAAACAGCTCAAGACAAACCAGTCAAATCTAAATAACTTGTATTAAAAAGAGAAGAGTTGGAGATATCCAGCTCTTTTAAAATATCTCTAGAAAATAGGTCTATACCATTTACAAATGAATCAGAAAAGTTTATAATGTAATTGACATAATAAATATCAAAAGTAATCTTTTAAGGAGGTCAT
>CAUUIG010000053.1:0-12081 GCA_963545095.1 uncultured Streptococcus sp. | reverse complement strand
TGATCCACCTGCGGACGATAGTGACGTTTCCCAAATTTCATATTCATCTCCTTTTCCTAATACTCAATGAAAATCAAAGAGCAAACTAGGAAACTAGCCGCAGGCTGCTCAAAACACTGTTTTGAGGTTGTATATAAGACTGACGAAGTCAGTCACATATATACGGCAAGGCGACGTTGACGTGGTTTGAATTTGATTTTCGAAGAGTATAAACTCATCTGATAACAACTATCTTACCCCAATCCCCAAATAAAAACTTGACTTCCTTCCCAAATGTGCCTATCTACCTCCCAAATGTACTTTTTGGATAAAAAATAGGTAGAACAAACGTCCTACCTAGAAAATATAAGAATTCCAAGTTAATAAAACCGAAATGATTTCGTGTCATTATTAAGTAAAGAAAAGAAATTTTAGTATTTCTAAAAACTATTTATAATAGACACTATAGCATTAAATAAAAATGGTACAGAAAATACTACTGTCAATCTTAAATTTTTAAATCTCGCATAATTTGTTATCCCAATTAGTAATGCTGTCAATATGCTGAAATAAGCAAACTTTATATCCGATGGATTAAATAAGTAACAAAGTAAAATGCTAAAACTTAAGGTTATATTTTTAGATAAAAGAACATCTCCAAAGTTCCTCTTATCCTTATCAAAAAATAATGTAATCAGAAAGAGAGAAAATCCATATTCAATAAGAGTTGCTATAAATGTGAAAACAACAGAAATCACTGTCAATATTGTTTCTATTTTAATTGTAAAAAGATTAGATAGTTCAGATAATTTATCAATTTGTTCATTTAAAATTCCCGACTTCATCAGTAAATCAATAAACAGATATAAAAGAAAAAGATAAATAATCAGATTCATTAACTTGTATAAACTATTATTTGTTTGAAATTTCATAAACCCGTCCTTCCTCTATTAAAATCCTTTGAGATTTGCTAATCAATTCTTGATGCAATAAATTATGAGATACATATATAATAGTAGAGCTTTCTTTCATGGAAATTAAGCGTTTAGCAATCATATCAATACTTCTTGCATCCACTGTTGATAAGGTCTCATCAATAAAAATATAATCCCAATTTTTAGCAAAAATTAAGGATAAGCCTAATTTGAATTTTGTTCCAGTAGAGGCTGTCATATAGTTATCTCCGATTTTGTTATCAAAAAAGGTATTAATTTGTTCTTTATCCTCAAATGATAGATGAATTTGAAAAGAATCACACAATAACTGCAAATTTTCTTCTATAGTGAATGGAATAACCCCAAGCTGATTGGTATCAAGGTATAGTACATCTTTGGAGACACAATTCTTTAAACCACTATCAAAAGTCTCTAGCCCAGCTAAAAGTTGTAGAAGTGTGCTCTTTCCTGAACCATTCTCTCCTTCAACTCTGTAAATTCCTTTATCAATCTCGAGTGATATATTTTTCAGTATACATTTATCATAACTTTTGGATTCATTTTCAATTTTCATAATTTAATTCCCTCTATCAACGCTGCTAAAATTAATAAAATATAAGAAATGATATACCATTTTAAATTACTTTTTATATAAATAAGTATATTTTCAATTCCCCTATCCTTCAATAATCGGTATAAAAGATACTGACTCATACCTTGATACCAAATAAAATTCGGTATTTCAATAAGACCATGAGGTAATATTCCTTTTATTGTAGCTACTATTCCAATCATCTGACCAGATATACCCAATTGTATTCCTAAAGATAGCAAATCAAAAAGTTGCAATAAGGGCGAAATCAAAAAACAGAATAGATATAGCAAAAAATTTGTAGAATTTGCCTGTAAAACTGTCAATGTAAATTGTAATTCCAGTTTCGGAGGTATAGTAGCAAAAGTCTCACTTTTTAATATAAAGCTTAAAAGTAAACCTAGTGAAAAACAGACTATACAAAATAACACATAGTAAATCAGAAAACCACTTTTTCTCATCTAATGCTCCCTACTAAAGTTAAAAATATTATCAGAAAACAATATAAAACCAGAAAACTCCATCTCAATAAACTAACTGTACCTTTAATTAAAAATAGAGCTTTCTTATAATAGACATAGGCTATAAAATAATTGAATGGAATCAATAACAAATTCAACAAAATACTTTTTATATCATTACTATAACTTGTCACCGGAATCAAACATAACAACAATGAAAATTGTAAGAAAGAGATTAAATGCGTCAACATCATTAGTTGTACATTCTTAAAAAAGAAATTCATTTTAGAATGATTGAGAGCAGATAATTGGAGTAAAGCTAGATCTACCCCAATTGAGGATTTATGATTCCCTATTATTGCCTCCATTAATGTGATATATATTGAGGTATAAAGAAACAATATTGGTATTTTTGTGCCATCAATTGATAACATCGTCATCATATACCAAAATAGATAGGAAAGGAGAATACTAATCAAAATAAAAGAAAAAGTTAACCCTTTATTTAACCAACAAAAACGAAGCAATATAAATAGACTGCTACGAAATCTTTTTTGACTCATTCGACTGCTTTTAAAATAGAAATTACTCGCATGATTATCTAATATCCCCATGACTAAAATAAAATAATTGAGTAGTATGGCATAAATTACAACTTGTCCTTGTTCTATAGACAATAGTCCTATAGAGAAAAATAAGAACAATTTACTTATAATCGAAAACAAACTAGGTAGAATTAAAGAAATAATTTGAATAACCATCAAACAAAGAGTAATGGATAAATAAAAATATCCAATAATGTCTAGAAAATACAAAACAAATAAATAAATGAATGATTGTAAAATTTGGAAAGAATAATATTTCTTGACAATGGCAAGGAGATAGAGAAAAATATAGTTTTTCCTTATATAGAAAGTATTTATTTTTTTACTTTGAATAGGCAGTTTCATATTATAACGATTCAAAGTAGCGTAATCTACTACCAAAAAAAGTAAAAATAATTTCCCTTGAAAAGGAAGATAGCTTTTAAAATAGATTGACAAACTTATGATAACAAAAAACAAAAGGGTTATCCCAATAAAATTAAGATAACCTAAAATACTTTCACATTCTTTTCTAGAAAGTATTTTCATCTAGTTCTACCATAGAGCTGCTTTAGCAGCACTTTTCTTTTTCAACATATAAAGAACTGTTGCTGCAATACCCGAACCAATAGAACCTACTCCTGTGATTGCACCTACAATTGAAATTACTGCTGTAACTGTACTATAAGCACTAATCAAATTGACTACAGTAGCAGCAGATCCTGTCGAAATTCCTAATGTCCCAGCCAACATAGGAAAAGAAACAACACCTAAGCTTAACCAACTAATGACTGCTAACATTACTGAAACAATGAGAAATTTATTATGAAATTCCATTCTTTTAGATTTCATTTTAGTGTACTCCTTTTGTATATTATTTATGTTTTATTGAGAGTTAATTCGCATATGTTGTATTCCTAACTCTCTTCAAATGTTCGTCTATATTTTATACTACTTTTATTAACATATCTATAATAAATAAATTACTACTACATTTTCCTAGATTATCAAATTAGTTTTATATCACTAAGACTCAATAAAAGATAATGTCTATTTAACTTTTATACGATTACTACCTCCTTTTTAGTTCACACTTCCTACATCATAAATAAACATACTCAACCCTCACAATCTCCAAATCACTCTTTTATATCATTGAAAATTAAGTTTCATCCTCTATACTAATGTAGGAAACCTATTAAAACATTCCTTTAATCCAATATAAGAATACCTTGTCCCATTAATCTCTACCCGATATTATAGATAGAACCAAACTCCTATACTTAAAAGGACAAATAACGTTCCAACCATAATAAACCTCCTTTCTTTTTGGAATCGCTTTCTTTATGAGTTTAGTATAACAAAAACATGAAAAAAACAACATGACTTAAAAGTCAGGTTGTTGGGAAATCTATTTGTTTTTCTGCTAAGATTCTCTGAACTAGTACCTGATCATCTAGCAATTCTGCTAGAGAAATCGCTTTTTCATAGAAACTTTCTGCCTCTAAAATATTCTTTTCTACAAATAAAGCATATTTTGCCTTTAGCAAAAATAGATGAGGTCGGTAAAAAACATGTCTTGTTTTAGCAATAATTTTCTCAAATGTTTGAATATATATCAGACTATCTTCTGTCTGAATTTGGATAAATAGGCTCAGAAGAACTTTTTCCATCTGAGCTAGGCTAGCCTTATCTTCATATTCTGAACATAGCAATACTTTTTGAGCTAACTCCTCAAAATGTTCTTTATCTTCTAATCCCATAGCACAACAAAAGAAATACAATTCAATAATCAACAAATCATTTACAGAAAAATATTTCTTTTTTAATAACTGCTGGAAATATTCTTCCACTAACCCTAAACCGTAGGTCGCATCTGAACTACCATAAATATCAAAACGAGCTTGTGTCACATCCACAATTAACTGTTCTTCCTCAGGCAAATTCTCATAATAGTTTTCATATATTTCCTCAAGTATAGCTTCTTTTCGTTCGATTCTTCTCTTATCAGCGTAGGTTTGAGAATGAATCAGCTCATCTTTTAGTTTTAGGAATGCTTTTGGAATCTCTATAGCCTTAACATCTACAATATTCTGTAATGATACTCCAAGTTTATCCGCAATCAATAATAATTTAGGAAGTGTTGCTAAGGCTTGCCCATTTTCAATACGTGCTAGCTGACGAATCGTCAACTCTGATTCATCTCCACAAATATCTATCTGAGTTTTCCCACAAGATCGCCTAATAGTTTTGATTTTATAACCAATTTCACGTTTCAACTCATCCATAGTAATACTCCTTCAGTTGATTACAAAGATTTCTTTTTCTTCCTAATTCTTTTGTCAATCATATATAAAACGATAATCGAAAACAGCGGTGGTACAATATAACTCTTTTCACTCATTGTCAGCTGAAATCCCAGAGTTGCTAGTATCTTAAAGATGAAAATATTCATCAAAAATAGAAAAATAAATACTAAAAGATAACTTAAAATCTTCTTCATTTCTTTTCTTCAACTTTCCTAATTTCTACACCTATTTTATCAAAAAATACATATAAAACTCCAAATAAACTCCAAACGATATAAATAAACACCTAAACTGCACTTTTTTTGCAAAAAAATAGGCAGAACAAACGTCCTACCTACTAAAAATATGGTATGAAAGGAAATTGATGTTTTACTGTCACCCTAGGCAAGCTTGGAACAAATAAATCATTGATAGTAACCTTTACGACATCCTATTTAAAGTTACTTCAATTTTTAATGTCCCTGCTATTTCTAAGCCACCTCTGGTATGATCTATTCATGGTCAGAATAGATAACACCGTTCTAAATTACGATTCATCGTTACTCCTTTTTTGATTCGTTGCTACAAGACTCCTATTTCCCCATAGATTGTCTACTACTTCAAATTTATCCATTCTTTTTTTCTTTACTTCTATATAAAAGAATAAATACCATCATAAATAATGCAATCGTTGGTATATTGAAACTATCAAGCCAAGTAGGTAAAGATACTTTATTTATGTCAGCTACTAATCTGATGATTATATAAGACATTGAACTAAGTAATACCATAATTTCAGGCCAAACTTTCAGTATTGATTTAACAAATTTCATATTAAACTCCGATGTGATGCATTCTGAGATTATACTCTAGTCATTTTAGCACAGACTAACAAGTCATTCTTAACTGCTCACTCTACTTGCTTTTTATTGACCTTATATCCTAGATAAAAGAGCCCAAATAAAACAGGGTAAATTTCTGGATAAAATAGGGTATTGATTGGATTTTTCAAAATCAAATACGTTGCGATGTAGATAATGAGTGATACGGTAAAATACCCTTCAGCAAAACCTAATAAGAATTGTTTCATAAAAAACTCCTAATTACCTGACAAGAATGGCGGAAAAACGCTACCATTCACATGCACAAAATCCTTTTGATTCATGTTCTTCATTTATAGTTTTGATTATTTTTTGACAAATCTTTGCGAAAAATACCAAAATATGCTGAGAAAAGCAAACCAACTAAAGTCCATTGCCAATTAAAGGATACTAACGAACCTGTACGAATCACATGAAGCGCGACATTAAGAGTTATTCCCAACAAAGGACATATCGTGGCTAGTTTAGGTAACAATGTATTGAGATTAAGGTTGCGACTGTTCATTATCTAACGCCCACGACGAGCCAAATCTGAACCAAATGTGTAACCAGCCCCAAATGCGCCAAATGCAATAGCACTTAGGCCAAATATAATCGAAATAGGTTCAATTCCTCCTTCAATTACTTGCAAATCTTTCTCATCAACTACTTGAAATTTATCCATTCTTTTCTCCTTTACTTCTATATAATAAAATGAATACCATTAAAAACAATGAAATTGTTGGTATATTAAAATTATCAAACCATGTAGGTAAGGGTAGCTTATTCACATCAGCTACCAACCTGATAATTGTATAAGATATTGAACTAAGTAATACCATAAGCTCAGGCCAAATCTTCAGCATTAATTTAACAAATCTCATATATAAATCCAAAATTATGGTCGATTAGCATAATATCCTGCAGCTATGCCTGCACCTGCTGAAGCTGTAGCAAGCGCAGCTACACCTCCAATTAATTTCCAACTAATAACTACACCACCAATAATAATTGGTGCAATTCCCCCATCCACATTCATCAACTCTTCTTCTGTAAGAGCTACAAAGTTCTGTTCCATTTTGTCAAAATTTGTCATCTTTTTCTCCTCTTGTCCTATTTTTTCTAAATCTTATCCTCTAAAAAATGGAGTTCCAATAAATACACTACGTAACAATAGACCTGTAATTAAACCCCGTTGATAACTTTCCTTGCTACCACCCACCAGCAAAGCTAAGTCGCTTTCCTTTAATACTTCAATAGTATACTTATCATTCATTTCATTCATCTCTTATCCTCCTAAAAACCAAAACCTCTACGAAATCCAATGTACCAATCTACAAGGGTCTTCGTCCAATTTTCTCCACCTTGAATATTGGTCAATTCTTCCGACGTTAGCTCAACAAATCCATAGTAATGTTCTTTCATTATTTTATTCCTTCCTTTTCTTCTTACTTATCTATTCGGAAAACAATCAGAAAATGAACAACTAAATTAAATTTTATTTAAAAAATAAATCAGTGAACCATGGGTAGAACATTGATATAAACATGAACTAGGCTCCTTTCCTTTTCCTCTCACTTATTTATTCGAAAAGTAATTCGAAAATGTACAATTAATTAAATTTTATTTGAAAAATAATTTAATGAACCACGTATAAAAATCAGTCACATACATAAACATTCCTCCTCTTTCTTATCTATCTATTCGTAATTCCCACTAAAAGTTCTAAATTTTTTATTTTTCCTGACAATAAAAAAGCAACACGACTTGCATGTTGCTTCTTTCTATTCTTTACTTTTGACGACTTCTACCACATCTCCTACACTTTGGAGTTGATCAATTTCCTCATCACTGATTTCGATATTAAATTCATCTTCCAGTGTCAAGATAAACTCCATCAAGTCAACTGAGTCCGCATCCAAATCGTCTTTCAGACTCAAGGATTCTGTCACGACAAAGTCCTCTCCCTGTCGCTCTTGGATAATGGTCACAATACGGTCAAAAATTTCTTTTTCTGTCATCTCTTTTATTCTCCTGAAAATTCACGCGCAGTCTGGGCAACTACGTCTGTTTCTAGCATGGTACGAATCTGGCGGATTGTACTATAAACAGCCTTGGCATCGCTTGAGCCATGAGTCTTGACAACCGGTGCCTTGACACCAAACAAGACTGCTCCACCAACATCTGAGTAGTTGAGCTGTTTTTTCAAACCTCTGAGGCTATCCTTGAGAAGGAGGGCGCCTAGTTTCGCTCGAAGACCACCACCTGTAATAGCGGTCTTGAGCAAGCCCATGATTCCCATAGCTGTCCCTTCAATGGATTTGAGCACAGCGTTTCCCGTGAAACCATCTGCCACAACAACATCCGCAACGCCATTCATCAAATCACGCGCTTCCACGTTTCCGATAAAGTTCAAACTTTCATCAGCCGCTAGTAATTCGTAAGTTTCCTTGCGAAGCGGGTCGCCCTTACTACTCTCTGTTCCATTGTTGAGCAAACCAACACGTGGTTGCGCAATACCACGGACATTTTTTGCATAGAAGGAACCTAGAACCGCGTATTGATGGAGGTGCTGGGCTGTATTCTCCGCATTGGCACCGAGGTCCAGCAT
This sequence comes from uncultured Streptococcus sp., assembly GCA_963545095.1. GTDB lineage: Bacteria > Bacillota > Bacilli > Lactobacillales > Streptococcaceae > Streptococcus. The sequence goes on along the minus strand of CAUUIG010000053.1, from coordinate 3,771 downwards.
GTCAAAACCTTTTCCATCTACAGTCGGCAAGGTAGACATAAGGCCAGGTCGATCGATATTCTTGATACGACCCACGATGAAAAATCCTGCTGCCAACAAGGCACCTGTATTCCCAGCTGAGAGGACAGCGTCTGCTTCACCCTCTTTGACAGCCTTGGCTGCCAATACCATACTGGCATTTTTCTTCTTCCGAATAGCTTTCGTAGGTTCATCGTCTGAATCAATCTTCTCATCCGTATGAATAATGCTGACGCGCTCTGTCGCTGTCAGATATTGCTTGATTTTAGCTTCATCTCCGTAGAGCTGAACCTCGATATCTGAAAAGTCAGCCAGGGCTTGATTGACACCCTCAACGATGGCCTGAGGTGCATAATCGCCCCCCATGGCATCTACTGCGATTTTTTTCATTTGTTTTCCTCTTTTAGTAATTGTCCCCAGTCTGCTAGGGAATCAATAAATTTCTTTGATTTTAGGTGAATCCCAACGTACTCTTCGTAGAGTTGATCCATAAATTGGCGTAGCTCTTGCTTGATTTCAGGCTTGAGCGAAATGGTCTCCAAGGTCTCAAAATCAATAGCTTGAAATTGATTGAGCAGATAGGGGATATTGGGATTGAGATGGCAACGTCTCTCATCTTCATGATAATGGTCTGGACAGAGGCAGGCTCCATATTTGAAAGAAAAGTCAAAAGCCTGACCGACCCGATGGCAAAAGACACACTCATTAAAATTGAGGCTGATTCCAAATCGAGTCAAGATTTGAATTTCAAAAATATTAGTCAAAATCTGATAATCTAAGCCCGCTTCCATCAACTCCAAAGTCTTTTGCAAAAAAGCAAACAAGGGAGCATCCTGCTGATTGTCCTGCAAACTAGCATCTGCAAGAGCTGCCACATAGGTCGCATAAGCCATGACAAAGAGATCGCTATTAATCTTGGGAAAGGTCATGACCTCGTGATAGTCCTCAATATAGCTGAGCCCGTCATCATTGATTCGCAAGAGAAATCGTGCCAGCACCAAGGGTTGAATAACAGGCGCCAGTTTGGACTGACCAGCGTATTTGACGAAAAACATGCGTTTGCCAGCCTGCTCTGTAAAAATCTTGACTAGCTTGTCATCCTCACGAAAATTGCGATTGTAGAGCACCAAGCCTTGACTCGTGATAGACTGAATCATGCTTCTCTCATGTACTCCTCAAGTCGTTTCATGGCTTCTTTGATAGTCTCCATGCTCGCTGCATAAGATAAGCGAACATACCCTTCTCCGTAGCGACCAAAAGCTGCACCCGGGATAAAGGCAACAGCCTTCTTCTGAGCAAAATCCTTCAGAAAAGCAAAAGAATCTTGATTGTAGCCCTCTGGAATCTTAGCAAAGATATAGAAGGCACCGTCTGGTTTGATAATCTCAAAACCAAGAGCAGTCATTTTCTCAATAATATAGTCCCGACGCTGGATGTATTCCTTTTTCATAGGCTCCGCATCGTTTTTACCAGCCGTCAAGGCTTCTATCGCAGCGTGTTGAGCCATGGTATTTGCGGCAGTAACCAAGTACTGGTGACTCTTAATCAACTGGGCTGTGAAGACCGCAGGAGCGAAAATCAGACCCAAACGCCAACCTGTCATAGCATGCGATTTAGATAAACCATTGATAATAATCGCCTGGTCTCTCAGCATAGTCCCCAGAGACACATGGGCTTCCCCTGTATAGGTCAATTCTGAGTAAACCTCATCACAGACAATGAAAATCTCATACTTGCGTAAAACAGCTGCCAAGGCTTCCAACTGCTCCCGACTATAGGTAATTCCTGTCGGATTGGCTGGATAGTTGAGAATTACCGCCTTGAGCTTGTCTCCTTGCTCCAAAATAGCCTTTTCTAACATCTCTGGAGTCAAGACAAACCCATTTTCAGTCGTGTCAATCTCGACAATCTCTGCCCCAACTAGATTGACAATCGGTTCATAACCTGGATAGGCAGGAGCTGGCAAGAGCACCTTGTCTCCCTCTTCCAAAATAGCCGTCAACGTAGCAGATAAGGCCTCTGTCGCCCCAATTGTAACCAGGATTTCATTTTCAGGAGCATAGTCCAGTTGGTACCTTTCCTTAACAAAGTCACTAGCTGCCTGACGTAAAGTCAGCAAACCACTCATCCCTGTATAGTAGGATTGGTTCTGGTCAATCGCTCGCTTGGCCGCATCCTTGACATGGTCTGGCGTTGTAAAATCAGGTTCCCCCAAAGTCAAACGCAAGACCCCAGGAATCTCCGAAATAGCCTGGTCAAACTGACGAATCAACGAAACTTGAATCTTATCTAACTGTTTATTAAAGCGCTTAGTTAAGTCCATAGATACCTCCTACTTTCAAAACGTATCTCTATTATACTACAAAAGCCCCCCGACCGCAAAAATACATTATAGAATAGCTTTCCACTTTCTATTTTACTTTTCCTGTTTACAGGTCTATAATGGTAACAGATTCTATTTGGAGGTTTGTATGTCATTTCTATCAAAAAATGGAGCAGGGATCTTGGCCTGCCTTCTCATTTCTATCGTATCTTGGTTTCTAGGAGGACTTTTCCCCGTCGTGGGTGCACCTGTTTTTGCAATTTTTGCTGGAATGCTCCTCCACCCCTGGCTCTCACCATACAAACAACTAGACGCAGGATTGACCTTTAGTTCTAAAAAATTGCTACAGTATGCCGTTATCTTGCTTGGTTTTGGTCTCAATATCTCGCAAGTCTTCGCAGTTGGGCAATCTTCTCTCCCTGTCATCCTGTCCACCATTTCAATAGCCTTGATTGTTGCCTACCTCTTCCAGCGCTTCTTTGCACTGGACACAAAACTGGCTACCTTGATTGGAGTGGGTTCTTCTATCTGCGGTGGTTCGGCTATTGCTGCTACAGCGCCCGTTATCCATGCTAAGGAAAAAGAAGTAGCCCAAGCCATTTCCGTTATCTTTTTCTTCAATGTCTTGGCTGCGCTCATCTTTCCAACTCTAGGCACCTGGCTTCACTTATCAAATGAAGGCTTCGCCCTCTTTGCAGGAACTGCGGTCAATGATACTTCCTCTGTAACAGCTACAGCCAGCGCCTGGGACAGCCTCTACCAGACCAATACCCTCGAATCCGCAACCATTGTCAAACTTACTCGGACCCTGGCTATTATCCCCATCACTCTCTTTCTCTCCTACTGGCAAAGTCGCGAGCAGAAAAATAAGCAAGGCGTGCAACTGAAAAAAGTCTTCCCACTTTTTATCCTTTACTTTATCCTTGCATCTCTCCTAACAACTCTACTGACCTCTCTTGGTGTGTCCAGTAGTTTCTTTATCCCACTCAAACAACTCTCCAAATTCTTCATTATCATGGCCATGAGTGCCATCGGTCTCAAAACAAATCTGGTCGCTATGGTCAAATCCAGTGGAAAATCCATTGTTCTCGGAGCCGTCTGCTGGATTGCCATCATCCTCACCAGCCTCGGTATGCAGACCCTTATAGGCATTGTCTAACACTCTTCGAAAATCTCTTCAAACCACGTCAACGTTGCCTTGCCGTATATATGTGACTGACTTCGTCAGTCTTATCTACAACCTCAAAGCCGTGCTTTGAGCTGACTTCGTCAGTTTTATCTGCAACCTCAAAACTGTGTTTTGAGCAACCTGCGGCTAGTTTTCTAGTTTGCCCTTTGATTTTCATTGAGTATAACACAAAAGGTAGCCCACCAGCCAATGTCATTAAGTTAAGAAATTCAAATACAATTCTGTATTTGGGTTTCTTTTT
>CAUUIG010000052.1:0-12108 GCA_963545095.1 uncultured Streptococcus sp. | reverse complement strand
ATTTGACAAAGAAAGGTCGCTTGGTTCATAGGCTACATAAACGCTTCCACAAGGCCATGGTTGAAAAAATCATTGATGGTATGAGTAAGCAAGAAATTGAGGTTATGAGCAAAGGTTTGACCAATCTTTATCAATTTTTGGAGGATTTGAGATAATGGCTTTTGCAAAAATAAGCCAGGTTGCTCATTATGTGCCAGAGCAAGTGGTTACAAATCATGATTTGGCTCAGATTATGGATACCAATGATGAGTGGATTTCAAGTCGGACGGGAATACGACAAAGGCATATCTCAAGAACAGAATCTACTAGTGATTTGGCTACAGAGGTTGCTAAGAAACTGATGGCAAAAGCTGGAATCACAGGGGAGGAGCTGGATTTTATCATCCTAGCTACCATTACTCCTGATTCGATGATGCCCTCTACAGCTACTCGTGTTCAAGCTAATATCGGTGCTAATAAGGCTTTTGCTTTTGACCTAACCGCGGCTTGCAGTGGATTTGTATTTGCTCTTTCAACTGCTGAAAAGTTTATCGCTTCTGGTCGCTTTCAAAAAGGCTTGGTGATTGGCAGTGAAACTCTCTCTAAAGCGGTCGATTGGTCGGACCGATCAACAGCTGTTTTGTTTGGAGATGGTGCTGGTGGTGTCTTGCTAGAAGCTAGCGAGCAAGAGCATTTCTTGGCTGAGAGTCTCAATAGTGATGGAAGTCGCAGCGAGTGTCTAACGTACGGACATTCAGGCTTACATTCTCCATTTTCAGATCAAGAAAGCGCAGATTCATTTTTGAAGATGGATGGACGCGCAGTCTTTGATTTTGCTATTCGAGATGTAGCCAAGTCTATCAAACAGACTATTGAAGAATCTCCTGTAGAGGCGACAGACTTGGATTATCTGCTACTTCATCAGGCCAATGACCGTATTTTGGATAAGATGGCTAGAAAAATCGGTGTCGACCGAGACAAACTTCCAGCCAATATGATGGAATATGGCAATACCAGTGCAGCAAGTATCCCGATTTTACTTTCAGAGTGTGTAGAACAAGGTCTCATCCATTTAGATGGAAGCCAGACCGTTCTTCTATCAGGCTTCGGTGGAGGCTTGACCTGGGGCACGCTCATTCTTACAATTTAGGTAATCATGTGGTGAACACATTGTTATAAAAAACTATTTATTTTAAAGGAGTCCTATCATGGCAGTATTTGAAAAAGTACAAGAAATTATCGTTGAAGAACTTGGAAAAGATGCATCAGAAGTAACACTTGAATCTACTTTTGATGATTTGGATGCAGATTCATTGGACTTGTTCCAAGTAATCTCAGAAATCGAAGATGCTTTTGATATCCAAATCGAAGCAGAAGATGACTTGAAAACAGTTGGTGACTTGGTTGCCTACGTTGAAGAGCAAACAAAATAAGCAGAATATAAGATAGAAGGAGTAGGGAAACCCGCTCCCTCTTGTTTAGGCAATAGTTTGATTGTCAAATTATGACAGTATCGAACTATTACGTAAGCAAGAAACGATGGAGGCACTATGAAAACGCGTATTACAGAATTATTGAACATTGATTATCCTATTTTTCAAGGAGGAATGGCCTGGGTTGCTGATGGTGATTTGGCAGGGGCTGTTTCCAAGGCTGGAGGACTAGGGATTATCGGTGGGGGGAATGCCCCTAAAGAAGTTGTCAAGGCAAATATTGATAAAATCAAATCATTGACTGATAAACCCTTTGGTGTCAACATCATGCTCTTGTCTCCCTTTGTGGAAGATATTGTAGACCTCGTTATCGAGGAAGGTGTTAAGGTAGTGACAACAGGAGCAGGAAATCCAAGCAAATACATGGAACGTTTCCATGAAGCTGGTATTACAGTTATTCCTGTTGTACCAAGTGTTGCCCTAGCTAAGCGCATGGAAAAAATCGGTGCGGATGCTGTTATCGCAGAAGGAATGGAAGCTGGGGGACACATTGGTAAATTAACAACCATGACCTTGGTGCGTCAAGTGGCGGCAGCTGTATCTATTCCTGTTATTGCTGCAGGAGGAATTGCGGATGGTGAAGGTGCTGCGGCTGGATTTATGCTAGGTGCAGAGGCTGTTCAGGTTGGAACTCGGTTTGTCGTTGCAAAAGAGTCTAATGCCCATCCAAATTATAAGGCGAAAATTTTAAAAGCTAGAGATATTGATACTACGATTTCAGCTCAACACTTTGGACATGCTGTTCGTGCAATTAAAAATCAGTTGACTCGTGATTTTGAACAAGCTGAAAAAGATGCCTTTAAACAAGAAAATCCTGATTTGGAAATCTTTGAACAAATGGGAGCGGGTGCTCTAGCCAAAGCGGTTGTTCACGGAGATGTGGATGGTGGTTCTGTTATGGCAGGTCAAATTGCAGGCCTTGTTTCCAAAGAAGAAACCGTTGAAGAAATCCTAAAAGATTTGTATTACGGAGCAGCTAAGAAAATTCAAGAAGAAGCCTCTCGTTGGGCAGGAGTTGTAAGAAATGACTAAAACAGCCTTTTTATTTGCTGGTCAAGGTGCCCAGTATCTAGGTATGGGACGGGATTTCTATGATCAGTATCCGATTGTCAAAGAAACGATTGATCAAGCGAGTCAGGTACTCGGTTATGATTTGCGTCATCTTATCGATACGGAAGAAGAAAAACTCAATCAGACCCGCTATACGCAACCAGCTATTTTAGCGACTTCAGTTGCTATCTATCGTTTATTGCAAGAAAAGGGCTATCAGCCTGATATGGTTGCTGGTTTGTCCCTTGGAGAATACTCTGCCTTGGTGGCCAGCGGTGCCTTGGATTTTGAAGATGCGGTTGCCTTGGTTGCTAAGCGTGGCGCCTATATGGAAGAAGCGGCCCCTGCTGGCTCTGGCAAGATGGTGGCAGTTCTCAATACACCAGTAGAGGTTATTGAGGAAGCCTGTCAAAAAGCTTCTGAACTTGGAGTGGTTACCCCAGCTAACTATAACACACCTGCACAAATCGTGATTGGTGGAGAAGTGACTGCAGTTGACCGAGCTGTTGAACTCTTGCAGGAAGCAGGAGCTAAACGCTTGATTCCTCTCAAGGTTTCAGGACCTTTTCATACCGCTCTCCTTGAGCCTGCTAGCCAAAAACTAGCTGAAACTCTAGCTCAGGTAAGTTTTTCAGATTTTACTTGTCCCCTAGTTGGCAATACAGAAGCTGCAGTTATGCAAAAAGAAGACATTGCTCAACTCTTGACGCGTCAGGTCAAGGAACCAGTTCGTTTCTATGAAAGTATTGCAGTTATGCAAGAAGCAGGAGTAACCAACTTTATCGAGATTGGCCCAGGGAAAGTCTTGTCAGGCTTTGTCAAAAAAATTGATAAAACGGCTAAACTAGCCAATGTTGAAGATCAGGCGAGTTTGGAAGCCTTGCTAGAAAACGAGTAATCCCTTCTCCCACAAATACAAGAGGAAACAGGAGAAAAGAATGCAACTAAAAAATAAAAATATCTTTATTACAGGTTCGAGTCGTGGGATTGGTCTTGCCATTGCCCACAAGTTTGCTCAAGCAGGAGCCAACATTGTCTTAAACAGTCGTGGTGCAATTTCAGAAGAATTGCTCGCTGAGTTTTCAGACTATGGTGTCAAGGTGGTTCCCATTTCAGGAGATGTATCAGATTTTGCAGACGCTAAGCGTATGGTTGAGCAAGCTATTGCAGAGCTGGGTTCAGTAGATGTTTTGGTCAACAATGCAGGGATTACCCAAGATACCCTGATGCTCAAGATGACAGAAGCAGATTTTGAAAAAGTGCTCAAGGTTAACTTGACTGGTGCCTTTAACATGACACAATCAGTCTTGAAACCGATGATGAAAGCCAGAGAAGGTGCTATCATTAATATGTCTAGTGTTGTTGGTTTGATGGGAAATATTGGTCAAGCTAACTATGCAGCTTCTAAGGCTGGTTTGATTGGTTTTACCAAGTCTGTGGCGCGTGAAGTGGCCAATCGCAATATCAGGGTTAATGCTATTGCACCTGGAATGATTGAGTCCGATATGACAGCTGTCCTATCAGACAAGGTAAAAGATGCCATGCTGGCGCAAATTCCTATGAAAGCATTTGGGCAGGCAGAGCAGGTTGCAGATTTGACAGTATTTTTAGCAGGCCAAGATTATCTAACTGGTCAAGTGGTTGCCATTGATGGTGGCCTCAGTATGTAGCAAAAGCTAGAGGTGAAAAAGATGAAACTAAATCGCGTAGTAGTAACAGGTTATGGAGTAACATCTCCAATCGGAAATACACCAGAAGAATTTTGGAATAGTTTGACAACTGGAAAAATCGGAATTGGTCCAATTACAAAATTTGATCATAGTGACTTTGATGTGCATAATGCAGCAGAAATCCAAGATTTTCCTTTTGATAAATACTTTGTAAAGAAAGATACCAATCGTTTTGATAACTATTCTTTGTATGCCTTGTACGCAGCCCAAGAAGCTGTCAATCATGCCAATTTAGATGTAGAGGCTCTTGATAAAGATCGTTTTGGTGTTATCGTGGCCTCTGGTATCGGTGGAATCAAGGAAATTGAAGATCAAGTGCTTCGACTCCATGACAAAGGACCAAAACGTGTGAAACCATTGACCCTTCCAAAAGCCTTGCCAAATATGGCTTCAGGAAATGTTGCCATGCGTTTTGGAGCAAACGGTGTTTGCAAATCCATCAATACTGCCTGTGCTTCATCAAATGACGCGATTGGGGATGCTTTCCGCTCAATTAAGTTTGGTTTCCAAGATGTTATGTTGGTAGGTGGTTCAGAAGCCTCTATTACACCTTTTGCTATTGCTGGTTTCCAAGCCCTAACAGCTCTCTCTACTACAGAGGATCCAAGTCGTGCTTCTATCCCATTTGATAAGGACCGTAACGGTTTTGTCATGGGAGAAGGTTCTGGGATGTTAGTTCTTGAAAGTCTTGAACACGCTGAAAAACGTGGGGCAACGATACTCGCTGAAGTGGTTGGTTACGGAAATACCTGTGATGCTTACCACATGACTTCTCCGCATCCAGAAGGTCAGGGAGCTATCAAGGCCATCAAACTAGCCTTGGAAGAAGCTGAGATTTCTCCAGAGCAAGTAGCCTATGTCAATGCTCACGGAACATCAACTCCTGCTAATGAAAAAGGAGAAAGTGGTGCTATCGTAGCTGTTCTTGGTAAGGAAGTACCTGTATCATCAACCAAGTCTTTCACAGGACATTTGCTGGGGGCTGCAGGCGCGGTAGAAGCTATCGTCACAATCGAGGCTATGCGTCATAACTTTGTACCAATGACAGCTGGGACAAGTGAAGTATCAGATTATATCGAAGCCAATGTCGTTTATGGACAAGGCTTGGAGCAAGAAATTCCATACGCTATTTCAAATACTTTTGGTTTTGGTGGTCACAATGCAGTTCTTGCTTTCAAACGTTGGGAGAATAAATAAGTATGAATTTAAACGATATTAAAGATTTGATGGCTCAATTTGACCAATCAAGTTTGAGAGAATTTTCTTATAAGAATGGGACGGATGAGTTGGAGTTTAGCAAGAATGAAGCGAGACTGGTGTCTGAAGTTGCAGCTCAAGTTGCTCCAGCACCCGTTCTAGCAACACCAAGTCCAGTAGCTCCTACATCTGCTCCAGCAGAGACTGTAGTGGAAGAGACTTCGACGCCAGCTGAAACAAGTGTGGCTGCTGAGGGAGATCTTGTAGAGAGTCCACTTGTTGGGGTGGCTTACTTGGCTGCTGGTCCTGATAAACCTGCCTTCGTCACAGTTGGTGATAGTGTCAAAAAAGGTCAAACATTGGTAATCATCGAAGCCATGAAAGTCATGAATGAAATTCCAGCTCCTAAGGATGGTGTGGTAACGGAAATTCTTGTTTCTAACGAAGAAATGGTTGAGTTTGGTAAAGGATTGGTACGTATCAAATGATCGATATTCAAGGAATCAAAGAAGCCCTTCCCCACCGTTATCCTATGCTCCTAGTAGACCGTGTGTTGGAAGTGAGCGAGGATACCATTGTTGCCATCAAAAATGTGACCATCAATGAGCCCTTCTTTAACGGCCATTTTCCTCAATACCCAGTTATGCCAGGTGTTCTGATCATGGAAGCCTTGGCGCAAACAGCTGGTGTCTTGGAGCTATCAAAACCTGAAAATAAAGGAAAACTAGTCTTTTACGCAGGTATGGACAAGGTTAAATTCAAGAGGCAAGTTGTGCCGGGCGACCAATTGCTTATGACAGCGACTTTTGTCAAACGTCGTGGCACAATCGCTGTGGTTGAAGCAAAGGCTGAAGTGGATGGCAAGCTTGCAGCTAGTGGTACTCTTACCTTTGCAATAGGGAACTAAGGAGGTTCTCCATGTTTCGAAAAATTTTAATTGCCAATCGTGGTGAAATTGCGGTTCGTATTATCCGTGCGGCGCGTGAATTGGGTATTTCGACGGTGGCGGTTTATTCAACTGCTGATAAGGAAGCCCTTCATACGCTTTTGGCAGATGAAGCGGTTTGTATCGGTCCTGGTAAGCCAACAGAGTCTTATCTCAATATTAATGCGGTTCTATCAGCTGCAGTCTTGACTGAAGCAGAAGCCATTCACCCCGGTTTTGGATTTCTCAGTGAAAATTCCAAATTTGCAACCATGTGTGAAGAGGTGGGGATTAAGTTTATCGGCCCATCTGGTCATGTCATGGATATGATGGGAGACAAAATCAATGCGCGTGCTCAGATGATCAAGGCAGGTGTGCCTGTCATTCCAGGTTCAGATGGGGAAGTGCATAACTCTGAGGAAGCTTTGATTGTTGCTGAAAAAATTGGCTATCCTGTTATGCTCAAGGCTTCAGCAGGTGGAGGTGGTAAAGGGATTCGTAAGGTTGAAAAACCAGAAGACCTCGTTTCAGCCTTTGAAACGGCCTCTAGCGAAGCCAAGGCAAATTATGGCAATGGTGCCATGTACATAGAACGGGTTATCTATCCAGCTCGTCACATTGAGGTTCAAATTCTAGGAGATGAGCATGGACATGTGATTCACTTGGGGGAACGGGATTGTTCTCTTCAACGGAATAACCAAAAGGTTTTAGAAGAAAGTCCTTCGATTGCAATTGGGAAAACGTTGCGCCATGAAATCGGTGCTGCGGCTGTTAGAGCGGCAGAGTCTGTTGGCTATGAGAATGCAGGGACCATTGAGTTTCTTCTTGATGAAGCAAGTGGCAATTTCTACTTCATGGAGATGAATACTCGTGTACAAGTAGAACATCCGGTAACAGAGTTTGTTTCAGGTGTTGATATCGTTAAGGAACAGATTCGCATTGCAGCAGGTCAACCTCTGTCTGTTAAGCAAGAAGATATTGTTCTACGAGGTCATGCTATTGAATGTCGTATCAATGCAGAAAACCCAGCCTTCAACTTTGCTCCAAGTCCAGGTAAGATTACCAATCTCTATCTGCCAAGTGGAGGAGTTGGCTTGCGCGTAGATTCAGCAGTTTATCCAGGCTATACTATTCCGCCATATTATGATAGTATGATTGCCAAAATCATTGTTCACGGTGAAAATCGTTTTGATGCCTTGATGAAAATGCAACGTGCCCTCTATGAACTAGAGATTGAAGGGGTGCAGACCAATGCAGATTTCCAGCTTGACCTCATTTCAGATCGCAATGTCATTGCTGGGGATTACGACACTTCTTTCTTGATGGAAACCTTCTTACCCAAATATCAAGAAAAAGAATAAAATGACTTCAAGAGTTTAAACCGAAAAGGGGAATCAATGGCTCTATTTAGTAAAAAAGATAAGTATATTCGAATCAATCCCAATCGTTCGGTTAGGGAAAAACCTCAAGCCAAGCCAGAGGTTCCAGATGAATTATTTTCCCAGTGTCCGGGTTGTAAGCATACCATCTATCAGAAGGATCTGGGAAGTGAGCGTATCTGTCCGCACTGTAGCTACACCTTTCGTATTTCTGCCCAAGAACGCTTGGCTTTGACGATTGATATGGGAACCTTCAAGGAATTGTTTACGGGGATTGAAAGTAAGGATCCCTTGCATTTCCCTGGTTATCAAAAGAAACTAGCAACTATGCGTGAAAAAACAGGTCTGGATGAAGCCGTTGTGACAGGAACAGCTCTTATTAAAGGTCAGACTGTGGCTCTTGGTATTATGGATTCCAACTTTATCATGGCTTCTATGGGTACAGTTGTAGGTGAGAAAATCACTCGCTTGTTTGAGTATGCGACTGTTGAACAATTGCCAGTTGTTCTCTTCACAGCCTCTGGTGGAGCCCGTATGCAGGAAGGAATCATGAGTCTCATGCAGATGGCTAAGATTTCTGCAGCGGTTAAACGCCATTCAAATGCTGGTCTCTTTTACCTGACCATTTTGACAGATCCAACGACAGGTGGTGTAACAGCTTCTTTCGCTATGGAAGGAGATATCATTCTGGCTGAACCACAGAGCTTGGTCGGTTTTGCTGGGCGTCGTGTGATTGAAAATACGGTTCGTGAAAGCTTGCCTGAGGGGTTCCAAAAGGCAGAATTCCTATTGGAACATGGCTTTGTGGATGCTATTGTTAAAAGGAGAGACTTGCCAGATACGATTGCAAGCCTAGTCAGATTGCACGGAGGGAGTCCTAGATGAATATTGCAAAAATAGTCAGAGAAGCGCGTGAGCAGAGTCGCTTGACAACCTTGGACTTTGCGACAGGCATTTTTGATGAATTTATCCAATTACACGGTGACCGTTCTTTTCGTGACGATGGTGCAGTTGTTGGTGGTATCGGCTGGCTTGGAGACCAAGCTGTAACAGTGGTTGGTATCCAAAAAGGCAAGAGCTTGCAAGACAATCTAAAACGGAATTTTGGACAACCACATCCAGAAGGCTACCGTAAGGCCCTACGGTTGATGAAACAGGCTGAAAAGTTTGGCCGTCCAGTGGTGACCTTTATCAATACAGCAGGTGCCTATCCTGGTGTCGGAGCGGAAGAACGTGGACAAGGGGAAGCTATTGCTCGCAATCTCATGGAAATGAGTGACCTGAAAGTTCCGATTATTGCCATCATTATCGGTGAAGGTGGTTCAGGTGGGGCTCTGGCTCTAGCAGTCGCAGACCGTGTCTGGATGCTGGAAAATTCTATTTATGCTATTCTCAGTCCAGAAGGCTTTGCTTCCATTCTATGGAAGGATGGTAGTCGTGCCATGGAAGCAGCAGAACTGATGAAAATCACCTCACATGAGTTGTTAGAGATGGCCGTGGTGGATAAGGTGATCTCTGAAACGGGACTTTTGAGCAAAGAATTGATTAAGACTGTCAAAAAAGAACTCCATACGGAGCTAGCTCTACTTTCACAAAAACCTCTAGAAGAGTTGTTGGAAGAACGCTATCAACGATTTAGAAAATACTAAAAATGAGTAAATGAGGCTAGAAAGGTCTCATTTTTTTAGAAAAATGCAATTCAGGTCGAAAAATTGACAGTTGAGGAGATGGACTATAAAATAGATAAAAAAGATGTATACTGTAGATTTAAGCTTACAAAAATTTATTTTAAGGAGGTACTTGATATGACAGGTACAGAAACATTTACAGTTCTTTCATCTGAGAACTTAGAGCAAACTTCAGGTGGTGGCATGGTTTGGTTGGTGGATGATTATTATTGGAGTTGGCCTTATGCTTATAGCATTGCAACTGACCCGAGTACAATACGTACTCGAATGACTGGTTATGGTAACGGAATTATACCTTAATAGTTTAATAATTTAAAGGAGTGAGTATGAAAAAACTAGGGCATTTGGGAGTCTATATATCACTGGTATTTCTATCGGTTTATCTACCAGAGTTAGGGGTTGTGCAAATCACTAAGTTTTTAGGATGGGGGATAGATGGCTATTTTATCTTTTTAACAGTTGAAGTAACAGCTCTTTTGCTATTATTTATCTACTGGCTCAAAAAGAAAGAGATGCTCTATATTTTTGAAAAAAAGGGTTCAAAGAAGTCAAGATTCTTTTACCTTGTAGTTGGTCTAGTGGCTACTTATTTTGATCGTCAATTGGTGGATGCTTTTCAGTTACAGTATCATTATTTAGTTGATAACAAGTATATTTTTCAAAAGCTACTTTCTATCCTTTATTCAAATGGACAACCAACTTTTCTATCAACTGTTCTCAGTTTTAGTTTAACAGTAGTCGTCGCACCTATATTGGAGGAACTGATTCATAGAGGGTATTTTATGAATACCTTTTTCCACCAGTCCAAGTACTATCTGGATGTTATTCTATCTGCTCTTATCTTTGGACTTAGTCATTTGATCCTAACTCACCGAGATCCTATCAGTTTGATTATATATAGTTTAGGCGGTCTCTTCTATTCCTTAGTATATCGGTGGACAAAGAACTTAAAAATCACCATCCTGTGCCATAGTTTTTTTAACTTTCTCATTTATGCAAAACCCATCTGGATTTTTGTTTAGAATTATGTCTATTACCACTTTTTAAGATAGTGGAAGCAAAGAAAACAGTGTTTGATATCTGTCAAACACTGTTTTCTATCTACTATTCTTCAGTTACAAATTGACTAAGCAGTCCGTTGATAAAGCGGGCTGATTTTTGATCTGAAAAATTTTTGGCAAGTTCAATGGCTTCATTGACTGCTACTAGCTGAGGTGTATCAAATGATGTGATTTCAAAGATACCTAAGCGTAGTAAGTTTTTTTCGACCAAGGTCAAGCGTTCAACTGTCCAGCCTGACTTGAGGTGCTGGTTGATTTGTTTATCCAACTCGTCTTTTTGAGCTTGAACGCCAGAAACCAAGTTCAGAAGAAAGGCTGGGATTTGCACATCTGCATCTTCACGATCATGCGTGTAGGCAAAGTGGCAAGCTGTTTCCATATCTGTGCCGAATTCAAGGCTCATAAGAGCTTGAAAAGCGCATTTACGAAGTTCGCGTCTAGATTCTAATAATGGACTAGTCATTGAGGAAGTCCTCGTTAAATAGATCTTTCAACTCAGGTTTTGGTGTTTTATCTGGAACGATTCCTGCAACATGGATGTTAACAGCAGCAAGTTCCACATCAGCCATATCACGGACAGCATCTTTGACTGCTTTTTGAATAGCAAGAGCAACTTTTGGTACCTTCACACCGTACTCAAGATAGAGATAGATGTCAGCAGTTAGTTCTTCGTTGCTTTCTTTTAAGTAGACGCCACGACCAAGAGAGAGTTTTGATAGGGTATCAGATACGGATTTATTTGAAAATGAGTGGACACCATCAACTTTAGCAGTTGCGATGGCAATGATTTTTTCAAGTACACGTGGAGCGATAACGATTTCGCCAAATTGTTCTTCAATTCCCATAGAATGACCTCTTTCTAGAGATTAGGCACGAGAAACGTAAGTTCCTTCTGCAGTGTTGATGATCAATTTTTGTCCAGCTTCGATAAAGTCTGGAACGTTGACAACAAGTCCAGTTTCCATAGTTGCTGGTTTACCAGAACCTGTAACAGTAGCACCTTTGATAGATGGTTGTGTTTCAGCGACTGTTAATTCAACAGTAGTTGGTACAGTTACACCGATTACTTCAGTTCCGTAGAATTGGATTTTTACATCAGAGTTTTCAAGGATGTAAAGCAATTCATTTTCAACATTTACGACTGGGATTTCGTATTGGTCGTAAGTTTCAGTGTTCATGAAGTAGGCAGTTTCATCCATTTTATACAAGTATTGAGCTGGAACAGTTTCGATAATAGCTTGTTCGAATTTTTCTTCTGGACGGTAGCTTGTGTCAAATGTAGAACCAGTACGGACATCACGCAATTTCATACGCATGATTGTGTTCCCTTTACCTGGTTTGTGGTGGCTAGCTTCCAAAACGCGGATCAATTTTCCGTCTGCAGTTTCAAATGTCATACCAGCTTTCAATTTGCTTGCTTCAATCATGTTTTTACCTCTTTAATAAATATTATTACTCTTCATTTTACCATAAAATCTTCTGGAAATAAAGCCAAAATAGTTATTGGGATTTGGTAGGGACGAAAAGGAGCGAAAAAACCAACCTCAGGGCGAGCCCACTGAAAAAGTCATCAACTTGATGGCTTTTTTGTTATACTAGAGATGAG
>CAUUIG010000051.1:0-12243 GCA_963545095.1 uncultured Streptococcus sp. | reverse complement strand
CTGCTGCATCTGTTGTTGCTGCATCGATTGCTTCTTTAGCTTTCTTAGCTTCTTCTGCTGCTTTATCTTTAGCTACTTTTTTCTCTGCATCTGTTAAGTCTGTACGAGCATCAATTTCTTTATTTTTAGCTGTTAACGCATCGTCGATTGCTTTCTTAGCTACTGGTTTCTTAACTGCTGCTGGATTTACGGCTGTAACTTCATCTACACCTGTTTTCTTAGCTGCATCCACTGCTTCTTGTGCTGTTTTCGCTGCTTCTGGTGTATCCGCTGCATCTGGCTGTTTAGCAATTTCAGATAGTTGTGCATCAGCTTTATCTTTCGCTTCATTCTTAGCTGCTGTTTTTTCTTCATCAGTTAAGTCTGTACGAGCATCAATTTCTTTATTTTTAGCTGTTAATGCATCTGCAATTGCTGTTTTCGCTGCTTCTTTCGCTACTGGAGTTACGTTTGCAACTGCTGTAGTTCCAGCTGTTTTAGCTTTATCAACTTCTGCGTCTGTTGTTGCTTTATCAACTGCATCTTTAGCTGCATCTGCTTTTGCTTTTGCAATTTCTTTCGCTTTAGTTTTGTCTTCTGGAGTTAAATCCGTACGAGCATCAATTTCGTTGTTTTTAGCTGTTAATGCATCATCGATTGCTTTCTTAGCTGCTGGTTTCTTAGCCGCTACTGGATCTACAGCTTTAACGTCTGCTACACCTTTATCTTTTGCACCATTTACTGCTGTTTGGGCTTCTGCTGCTTTTTCTGGTGTTTCTGCGTTGCTTGGTTGAGCATCGATTGCATCTGTTGCTTCTTTAGCTTTTGCTTTAGCTTCAGCTTTTGCTGCGTCTTTTTCTTCTGTTGTTAAATCAGTACGAGCGTCAATTTGCTCTTCTTTCTTAGCCAATTCATCTGCAATTGCTTTCTTAGCTGCTTCTTTAGCTACTGGATTTACAGATTTAACATCCGCTACACCCTTATCTTTTGCATTATCCACCGCAGTTTGAGCTGTTGTTGCTGCTTCTGGTGTGTCCGCATTGTCTGGTTGTGCGCTAATTTTAGCAAGTTCAGCATCTGCTAATTTTTGAGCTTCATCTTTAGCAGCTTTTTTCTCAGCATCTGTTAAATCTGTACGTTTGTCGATTTCAGAATTTTTAGCCGTTAAAGCATTCGCAATTGCTTCTTTAGCATTTTCTTTTGCTACTGGGTTAACTTTCCCAATCGCTGTAGTTCCAGCTGTTTTAGCTTGATCTACCGCATCGTTTGTTGTTGCTGCATCAATAGCTTTAGTTGCTTCTGCTGCTGCCGTATTATTTTTCGCGATAGCTGCATCTTTTTCTGCTTGTGTTAGATTTGGATTTGCTTTAATTGCATCTTCTTTAGCTTTACGAGCTGCTTCAACATCTGCTTTTGCTGCGTCTTTCTTAGCTACTACTGGGTTATCTGCTGCAATTGCACTTGTTCCTGCGTTTTTAGCCGTATCAAGAGCTGTTTTTGTAGTAGCATCATTAATTGCTGTTAATACTTTTTCTTTATCAGCATTTACTTTAGCAACTGCTGCTGCTTTTTCTTCATCTGTAGCGTTTGGAGTAGCGTTAATTGCTGCAATTTTCTCAGTTGCTGCTGTTTTTACTGCATCGATAGCAGGTTGTTTATCTAATTTAGTGAAGTCTGTTAATGGTCTTACATCTTTAGAACCATCTTTATATGTTACTACTAAGTTGTTACCATCTTTTGTAATTGTATCAATCTTAGAATCTTTGTCGGTTACTTCTTGTCCACGTTTAGATTCTAAGTTTTTATCTTCATTTGTTTTAGAAAACTCAATCTTAATCTTTTCTTTAATTGCATTAAACTCATCATCAGTTACAGCCGTTGGATCAGCTACTGCTACTTTATCCGATTCATCCAAGTCTTTAATATCATATTTTGCTGTTTGAGCTTTTAATTTAATAGTAAACGCACCTGGATCTGTAGCATAAGTATTTCCTTTAGCTGTATTTTCAATAAATGCCCCATCTGTATCAGTTGCTGTTGCATAACGAGTTACAATTGTAAGTTCTTGAGCTGGTTCTTTAGGGAAGGAACTTGCAGGAATTCCAGAGTTATCTTTTGAAATGTTACCTTTAATTTTTACAATAGCTGGATTTTCTGCTGTTGCTGGTGTTTCTGTAGAAATTTTTTCAACTGTTGTATTGTACTCATTATCTAAAACATCAGGATTGGATGCATCTTTAGCTGGTGAATCCTGATTCCCACCACGTTTAATTGTCGCAGATGCTATTTTCCCTGAATCATCTGTAAATTTAACAGGAATTTCAAAATCTTCGTTCGCATATACGTAAACGTCTTTTTTACCGTCTACTGAATATGGAATCTCCACTGTTGGAGCAACATTCGTACGTGCAAAGTCAGTTAATGGTAATGTATCTGTAGATCCATCGTTATACGTTACCACCATATTATTAGCTACTTTTTCAACAGATTTAATCTTGTCGGCTTTATCGTCAACATTTTGACCTTGTTTCGCAACTAAGTTAGCATCTGTATTCGTTTTAGAATAGTGAAGTTTGATGTTTGCATTGTTTTCACCAACTAGTTTCTTAAACTCTGCATCTGTTACGTTATTAGCATCAACTACTGGGAACTTAGCAGATTCTTCTGCTGGAGTTGTAACATCATATTTTTGAGTTTGTGGCTTAAGCATGACACGGAAGGCATGGTCGTTAGCGGCATCCTTTCCAGAACCAGCGAATTTTGTTCCTTCGACATCTGTAACTGTCACATAACGCCAACCTAAAGGCAGCCCCTGTGGAGTTTCTCCTTTTGTTGCTGCGTCTAGTCTATCTTGTGATAAATTATCTACTGCCTTCGGAGTACCTGAGTATCTGATAACCGCTGGTGTCGCATCCGATGCTGGTGTTTCAGTTTTAAACTCGTTTGCTGTATATCCATACTGAGTATTGATTTTATCAGTCTCACCGTCTACAGGTTTGAAAGCATTGCTTCCCCATTGTTCCAGTGTGGCTTTTGAAACCTTATCCGAATCATCTGTGATTTTAATATCAAACGAGTTCTCTTCTGCACCATAGACATAGATTTCTCGTTTAGCTTCATCTGAGTATGGAATCTCTACGACTGGATCGACGTTTGTACGCGCAACATTTGAAAGTGGAGTTTCATCTGTCGAATCGTCAGTATATGTTACTACTACTTTTTTGCTTGTAGTATCAACATCAATACTTTTTACTATTGAGCTTTGATTGTCTACAAGTTGTCCTTTTTTAGATTCTAATCTTGCATCTGTACTTGTTTTAGAATGTTCAATTTTAATCTGAGCTTTAATTTTAGCAATATCTGCTTCAGTTAAGCTATCAATATTTGAAACAGCAATCTTATCAGCATTTGATGCTGGATCTTGGATGCTATATTTGTATGTTTGTGATTTAAGAACAATCTTAAAGTATCCCTCTGCATTTACACCACTTCCAGCAGCAGACATTGTAGAACCATCTTTTGCTGTTACACGAAGGTAACGATCCCCCATTGCAAAGTTTTGAGCTTCCGTCTTCGTATAGTTTTTATTCCCCATGATGAAATCATTCGGTTGACCTGTCATTCTCACTGTTAATGGGGTATCTGTTTCTGTAGTGATTTTTTCAAAGTAATATCCATAACCATCTGTAACAGTTGTGTCATTTACAGTTGTGAACTTCTGATTTGATCCTTTTGTTGTTTCAACAGATGTTACTTTGTTTGTTGCTGAGTTGATTTTAAATTCAACATTAGCTTCTTCTTTGTTATAAACATAGATTTCTTTTGTTGTATCATTTGAAAACTCTGTAGTGTAAGTAATATCACCTACAGTTTTTGCAGTTTCAGCACGGAAAGCATTGTTTTTGTCTAATGCTTGTCCATTACGTTCGTCTTTTGAACCTGAGTTTTCAATAGAGTTAGTACCAGCTGTTGGTTCAGTGTTTTCTGCTGTTTTACCTACAGTTTCTTTACCTTCAGTTGTATCTACTGCTGGAGTTTCTTTTTTCTCTACAGGCTTGTTTCTTAATCTAGCGTTAGCTGTAGTGACAAGTTTGCTGTAAGCTTTTTTTAGTTCAGCTTGAGTAGTTGCGTTCGCTAATGTAGTTTTTGCAGCTTCTAGGTCTGCTTTTAATAATGCTACAGATTCTTCTGTTTTATTAGCATAAGAACCGTTAGAAAGTTTTGTCTCAATTTCTGAAATGTAGCTTTCAAGTTGGGTCTTGTCTAAAGTTGGAGTTGTTGCTTCTACAGATGTCTCTTGTTTGCTTAGTTCATTAGCTGATACAGCTCCATTCCCTAAGAACATGAAAAGAGCAGCGACCGCTACACTAGCCGCCCCAAAACTATATTTACGGATCGAGTAACGCGTGACCTTTTCACGGTGCAGACGTTCAACACGACTCATAGATGGTTTATTTTCCATTATTTTCTTTTCTCCTTTTTATAAGGTTAATTGATTTGATTTCCACATGACACCTGCACACAGAAATCTACAATTTACATTTTATATTATTTTCAATATATATGCAAATAATTTGATTTTAAATTTTCGCAAAAAAAAAAAAGCGTTTTGGGAAATCAAGGAATTTTCAGAAAATTTTCGATTGAATTTTTTCTACTTTTTTTGAATAAATATATATGATATTATCCAACTAATCTTATATAAAAATTTAAGCTAGTTCAGAAAAACAGCGGATATATTTTTTAATTTTAGTAAAATAAATAGGTTTGAAGTATAAAAATAGTGTATTTGTATCTCTATACACTAAAATCATTCGTACAAAATATAAAATCTATTCCAAACAAAAACATGCTACCTAGTTCGATAACATGTTCATTTCTACTTTATTTACAACAACGCCTCAAACTCAGCGACAGTCATGCCCAACTGCTGGCTCGCAACTTCAGATGTCAGAAGACCTTGGCGGACCATATCTAGGAAGGCAAAGACTCTTCCTTCAACTTTCCCACGCTCTAAACCTTGTTCAAGACCTTGTTCGATGCCTTCCACTCGTCCCTGTTCAAGTCCCTCTGCACGACCACGTTCTAAGCCTTTTTCCTCAGCTTGTTCCAAGGCATAGTCCTGCGCTAACAAGGCTTGTTCTTCTTGCATACGTAGTTGACTAAACATTTTCCTGTCCTCCTCGGACCAGCTCTTATAGTCCAGCAGTTGGTCTGCCTGGCTGATGGCTCGCTCGGGTTCTTGGGTAAAGGGTTTATTCCCAAAAAACTCCAACCACGGTTTACGAACCTCGTCTTTGCTGGTTTCTCTGTATTTTTTAGTTCTTATTTGTGATGCTCTTTCAATAGTAACTCAAACTCAGCGACAGTCATGCCCAATTGCTGGCTGGCAACCTCGGAAGTCAAAAGACCTTGGCGGACTAGATTTAGTAAACCTACTTTCAATCCCTCTTCGATACCCTCAGCTCGTCCTTGTTCAAGACCTTCCGCCCTAGCAGTCTCCAAGGCATAATCCTGAGCCAATAACGCTTGTTCTTCTCGCATACGTAGTTGACTAAACATCTTCCTGTCCTCCTCGGACCAGCTCTTATAGTCCAGCAGTTGGTCTGCTTGGCTGATGGCTCGCTTGGGTTCTTGGGTAAAGGGTTTATT
Source organism: uncultured Streptococcus sp. (assembly GCA_963545095.1). Classification (GTDB taxonomy): domain Bacteria; phylum Bacillota; class Bacilli; order Lactobacillales; family Streptococcaceae; genus Streptococcus. The sequence goes on along the minus strand of CAUUIG010000051.1, from coordinate 6,612 downwards.
CCCAAAAAACTCCAACCACGGTTTACGAACCTCGTCTTTGCTGGTTTCTCTGTATTTTTTTAGTTCCAATAATGCCATCTTGACTAGATGGTTTTCTTGACCATTATTGGTGATAGTTAAAACCTCTCCTGTCGTGTCCTCTCGCATACTAAAGCTATGAAAAGCCAAATCATCTTGGAAGTAATTGCTGTCCACAATAGCGATTGCGTATACTGGAGCAATATGTTTGTAGCTCTGGTGAGTATTGCCCTCTCGTTGGCGAATTTTTTCTAGGTTTTGATTGACCTGACTGCACAGGTAAGCCCACAGGCGATTAATGAAAAAATTCTGATGATGCACTTGAATCTCAATGATTACTTGAGTGCCATTATCCAACTCCGCCAAGACGTCTATACTGGTATAGAAATCCTGTGCCGAGTAAGGCAGGGAGGGTAAGACGTGAATATTACTTCCCTCCAAAATAGTCACATTTTTTGCTGGCAAGTCCAGCATATCGCGGATAAATTGACAAGTGATTTCTGGATTGCTAAAAATTTTCTTAGCAACCAAGTCATTAGTTGGGCTAATGCCCGGATGTCTGAGAATCATCCACTTCCTCCTTTTATTATACCATAGTTTTAAATCTAGGTTTACTAGATTCACTGCCACTATATATTTATTCGTAAAGGAAATGAATTGTGAAGATATTTTATCTCGTTTCAACTAAAATATGAGCCTGATCAACCAGTTGTCCATTAACAGTCAGATTCAGATAGAAATCTAGGGTCTTATCAGCAGCAAAATACAGGGTTGGTAGGCACAAATCTTTTCTGCTTTCCCCTGCTTGAAATTGAAGGACTTGAATCTCGTCCTGATAGACGACACCATGAACACCTGTCCCCGGTTGAATCGAAATCTTAGCTTCCAAAGGGGTACTACTTTCGCTACGTTCAATCCTAAAATGAAGAGTCTCTCCCTTTGCTACAGCTAGACTTTTTTCTGCAAATGCTAGTCCCTGAACAACTTCTTTTTTTGATAAGCTAGGAGTTTTATAGAGTGAAATCTTGGTCAGTACAGGTAAATCCTGTGACTCTGTAATCATCACGCGCACCTTCTGTACCTCTACTAGTGGCCCTCGCAGGAGGCACTTATGACCGGCTGTAAAGCCCATGCCAAATTCCTGCCAGACACCATCCACCTCTACTTGCACATGAAAAGCAGCGATTCGTTGCCCTAGCTTCAAATCTTCTCTTAACTCAATTACATCAAAAGTTTTAGGTGATCCTAAGTCTAGTTCTAGCTGGATGGGCAAGTCTGCATCGCTTGCCCATGAACTAGTCTCAAGACCGTCTGTCAGATGGTGACAAGCAGAGTCTGCGGAAAGAGCTGGACCAGATACATCAGCTCCCAGAGCCAAATCTTCTTTATAGAGCTCATTGCGATAAGCTTCAAATTCATAAAGTCGTTCAACATCCTTTGTATCAAAGAGACCATCTTGATTCGGCGGAATATTAAGCAGGAGTGGAGTTCCTCTCCCAACCGAGTGAAAGTAGATTTCTACCAATTCCTCGAGAGACTTAGGATCCTGATCCTCGTGGTAAAACCAGCCTGGCCGGATGGAAACATCTGCCTCACCGATTGAAAAAATCGTACCCGAGGGATCTCCGTGCTGAAGATAGTCCAGCTCTGCTTCTGTTCCTAGTTGGTCTGGATTCACCTTTTGCCATAGGGGATCACCTGCATACCCTCGTTCATTGCCAATCCAGCGAACGCTGGTGCCTTCTGTTGAAAAAATCAAGCAATCTCCCTGCAGGTCACGAATGGTTTCAAACCATTTGTCAAATTCATAGTTGACCTTTTGAGCGCCTTCTCCTCTGGCACCATCCATCCAGATCTCAGCAAATTTCCCTCCATTTCCATAGGCAGAATTTGATAAGATTTCCTCCAACTGAGCCAGATAATAGGCATTGTAGTCCGCTTCTCGGTCCACATGATAGAGGGGGCTGTGGGCATCCCAAGGTGACAGGTAGACCCCCATATCCATATCAAACTCAGTAGCAGCTTGGGATACTTGAAGGAGTAAATCACCCTCTCCATTCCTCCAAGGACTAGCCTTAACCGAATAATCTGTATGAGCCGTCGGATAGAGGACAAAGCCATCGTGGTGCTTGACCACCAAAATCAACTTTTTAAAGCCCGTTTCTTTAAGCACCCGAACCCACTCACGCGCGTCTAACTTTGTTGGATTGAAGCGTTCAGGATTTTCCTGACCTGTCCCCCATTCCTGATTATAAAAGGTATTGGGGCCAAAATGGATAAAGGCTGCTAGTTCATCCTCTAAATACGCTAGCTGAGCCTGACTAGGCAAGGGCCCATGCGGTTTTATTTCTCTTACCATACTACTTCCTATCTACATTTTTCTTTACTTTTTTGGCATGTACTTGCAATTCTGTTAACGCTAGGGGACTTGCCAAGTTTTCAAAGCTAAGACGAAGGGCATAGGTCTCCACCTTGTCAAATTCAAAACGAAACTCTTCATCCTTGTCACTTGAAACTTTTCGGATACCTGATACAGGTTGCCAATTCTCCTCTAGCTTGAGCAGTGAATCCTTATCCAAATGATTTGGAGTCCGAGGTAAGCTAGGCTCATTCCCTATGTAATAATCAATAAAGGTCGGCTCAACAGCCACGTATTCTTGATTCTCAACATAATACAAGGTCACGTTATCCACAAATCGCGGTTTTAAAATCCCTGCATCTCCAAAAAGAAGGCCCACGCTGGCTTGCTCTGACTTAGCAATCCAAGTATTGGCTGTCGATTTCTTCCGAGCAATGACCTTGTCATTGAGATATGAGGCTGGGTGATTCGGTTCTGAGTGAGAAGCAAAGACCATAGGCAGATTGGACCCTGTCCATTGATTGGAAATGACTTCCCCATCTAAACTTGCATCTGTCACATGAATGGTGACTGTTGCTGGCGACTCACAGCCCGCTACCTGCCCTGTGAGTACACATTCTCCTACCTGAGCATAGACTTGGGGTTCAAGTTCATCCCAAGTCACCTTGGCCGTATCTCGTCTCCCATCTGATAAGACTAGCTTAACTCGATCTGGTAAGTGTGGGGCTTCCTTGACAAGCGTCCAAACACTTTCAGGCTCAATAGTGCAAATCCCTTGGACACAAACCTGAGCAGAAATCTTTAAATCCAGACCCTCTAGCTGACCAGATACCGTAAACTCATGAAATCTTGCCAAATCTTCTTCAGGAATCTCCTCCCAAATAACCTTGACTCGTTTTGCACCACCAGACTCATAGTCCACCAAGACCGAAGATGGAAGCTGTGGATAAGTCCCCTTATCTGTATACAAGCGAAGTGGTCTTACAGAAACTGCCTGCCCTAGTGAGGTATTTTCTGAAACCTGCAAATGAGTTTGATAGGTTTTCCCTTGATAACTAGCGCGGATAGCCAAGTCGCCATTATCAAGCAATGAAGTACCCCCTGCTTGATAATGGCGTGGGCACTACCACTTGTCTCCCAAATTACTTCACTATTCCCCACCTTGTTCACAGGGTTATCCACAGTTTGTGGATAAAGTCCAATAACTGGGGAATCTCCTTCTTGCAAGCCTGCCTGCTTGTCCACTCGAATCTCAAACAAGCGTTGATTTTTCACTGGCTGGCAAGCAAAAGCCTCTCCCACTAAGAAATTAAAACTTGCTGGCTCTAGCCCTCTGGCACTGGCCTTTACTCTTACTTGCCCTGCCTGCTCCAAGCTCTGAACTAAGAGGACACCTCTGCCATGAAAGGCTTTCCTCTTAAACCGACCATTTTTCTGAGCCTGGTAACGTTCACGACTAGCCTGCCTTCCATTATCCACACCTACAATGCGAGCAGGGCCTTCAATTTGAAAATAAAGTTGATTGGAAGCAGTCGGCACCCAATTTCCATCCTTGTCCAATACATCAAAATAGAGATAAAGGAGGTCTTGCCCATCTGGATCAAGTTGTGATTTATCGGCATGTAACCCGATTTTGGCTGGCTTACCTGCAGTCACCACCCTATCTTCTGCCACAATCTGACCTTGACGGTCATAGGCTACAGCATGCAATTCTCCTGGTCGATAGGGCAAACGCCATTCGAGATAGAGTTGGTCAGAACCTTCTCCCTCTTGGTATTTTCGACCGTCTGAAGTCCATTTTTCCTGAAAGGCCTTCCTGCCTTTGGATTTTCCATTGAGAAATATCTCTACTGAATCAGCATTTGAATACACTCTAACAGGAATATCCCCATACTTATCCACAACTTGTTGATAACTCTTGTGGATTTCCCAATTCCAATGGGGCAAGATATGAACCATGGAATGCTGATCTAGCTCCAACCACTGACTTTGATAGAGATAATAATCATTTTTAGGAATCCCTGCCGTATCCACAATCCCAAAATAGGAACTCTTTACAGGCGTGTCGTTTTGATTGTGCCAAGGAGTTGGCTCACCGATATAGTCCACTCCTGTCCAGATAAACTGACCTGCGTAATCTAGCCGATTTCTATCTGCTATCCAAGAAGCCGTCGCCGTCTTCCCCCAAGGAACTCGGTCATTGCCATAGTCCGACTGTTCAAAATTTCGCACGCGGCGATTATCCCCAACCCATTCCTTATCTGGGCGAAAATAGCTATCACGCGTCCTTGTAGCCGATGAGGTTTCAGACCCGTAAAGTCGCCACTTGGGATGTCTTTTGCGAATCGCGTCAATATTGTCTTCCGAGTAATTCAAACCCACCACATCCAGCAAATCAGCAATCTTTTCATGACCTCCAGAACCATCTCCAAAGCGGAATTGATCCATTCCCATGGTCACAAAACGGCTATCATCAATCTCCTTGACCCTTTCTAGCAAGCGTTTGATCGTCTTCAATGACTGAGCATCGCCATTTGCTTCACTAACTTCATTTCCCAAGGACCACATAAAGATGGCTGGATTGTTCTTGCCACGCTTAATCATAGTGCGCAAATCATAATCTGACCAGAAATCGCCTGCTTTCGCTTCTGGATGAGTCGCTTCTTCCTCAAAAAAGCGACCATAATCATATTCTTTCTTGCCTCCATACCAGGTATCAAAGGCTTCTTCTTGAATAAGTAGCCCCATTTTAGCAGCTACATCCAGCAAAATACTACTAGCTGGATTATGGGTAATTCGGATAGCATTGACCCCCATTTCCTTCATCTGGCGCAAGCGTCTCTCAGCAGCTGACCTGTTTTCCACAGCTCCCAGCGCTCCATAGTCATGATGCAGACAAACCCCATGAATCTTCAACCAGCGACCATTTAGAAAGAAGCCCTTATCCGCTTGCCAATCCATATAGCGGTAACCAAAAGTCTCCTCTTCTTCATCAACCAAAATGCCATTTTTGTAAAGACGAGTCTTCAATTGGTAAAGGTGAGGATGATCAATATCCCAAAGCAAAGGTTGGAAAATTGATATGGCTTGTTGGAAAGAATATTTGTCCCCAGACTCAATCACTAGAGAGTTTGTCGTCTGCCAGTCTGACAGCTGTTGTCCATCATACCAGATACTCTGCTCCAAATACACCGACACGGACTGAGGTCCATCATTTGAAATCTTACTTATAAGCTGAGTTTCCACCCATCCATCTCTTTGTTCCTTTAGCTTGGGACTTTCTATCTTAATCCCATATAAATCCAGATGCACCGAATCTGTAATCAATAATTTTACTTCTCGGTAAATACCGCTACCAGAGTACCAACGACTGCTAGGTTGCTGATTTTCCACAAAAACTGCAAGCTGGTTAGCCGTCCCATCATTTCTTAGATAAGGAGTGACATCATAAGAAAAGGGTGTATAGCCATTGGGATAATAGCCCAGCACTTGCCCGTTGATATAGACTTGGGCATTCATGTAAACTCCATCAAACAACAAACGCACCGATACAAGACTGGCATCTTCTTCCAAATAAAACTGTGTCCGGTACCAGGCTTGACCACCATTTAACTGACCACCCTCATTTTGCGCTGGCGAATACTGGTCAAAATCATTGTAAATACTCCAGTCATGCGGCACTTGAATGGCCTGCCAATTTCCCCTCTGAAAATCCGACGCCAAGGCATCTTCTTTCCCCACCTCTTGGCTAAAAAACCAGTGATTTCGTAAAACTTCTTCTCTTCTCATACAAGCATTCCTCTTTAAACGACTCGATTTACTTGACTATAGCACAAAACAAAAGTGCTTTCAAGATTTCCTCCATCACTTCCTAAATACTCAGAAAAGATTCTATAATTTGTGGAAAAGTCTGAAAATCACTCCATGTTCAAGCAAACTGTAATTTTCAAAAAACAAGGTCATACTCTTCGAAAATCTCTTCAAACCACGTCAGCGTCGCCTTACCGTGCGTATGGTTACTGACTTCGTCAGTTTCATCTGCAACCTCAAAGCTGTACTTTGAGCAACCTGCGGCTAGCTTCCTAGTTTGCTTTTTGATTTTCATTGATAGCAAATCTGACAAGAATCAAAAAACACCCCTCTGAATGTTCATTCCAGAGAGATGTTCCTTTTGTCTTAGCTATTGTAAATCGATTGTCTAAAGTCATCTGAATCTTTGAGATAAGCTTTATAAA
>CAUUIG010000050.1:0-12332 GCA_963545095.1 uncultured Streptococcus sp. | reverse complement strand
GTTCTTTGAGTATTAAATCTCCACTTGATTCCAATCGAACCAAGCCACTTTTTTCTAATTCAGCCATAAGAGAGATGGCTTCAACAATATCAATTCCCATTTCACGTACTAAAAATGAAATGACAATATAGCGTGATGATTGTAATTCTTTTGTCATTTTCCCTCCTGAAAATAAAAAAAGGAGAACAATATACAATTGTTCTCTCGTTAGTTAAATATTTATTGTTGTATTCATTTTTCCGATGCGCAAACGACATCTACAAATACATATACATCTATGTGCCTTTTTAGGACTTTTCTGACGTCAAAATTGCCTTTATCTACAAAGACAAAATGCTTGTAAAATAGCTTAAAATCAAGGATTTTCACCCTATTTTTCGGTGTAGCAACACTACACACTCCACGTGATGTGTCTGAGGAAATAGATCCACCGGCTGTACTTTCTTCAACTCATATCCCAATTCTTGGTAGAGTTTGATATCACGCGCCATGGTTGCCACATTACATGAAATATAAGCGATACGATCTGCTCCTGTTTGGCTACTTGCCTTGATAAAGCTTTCGGTTAAGCCCTTGCGTGGAGGATCAACCAAGATAACGGTTGGTTGAATTCCTTCTTTGAGCCAATTTTTCATAGCATTTTCAGCTGTGTCACAGACATAGTGGGCGTTTGAAATATTGTTCAGCTGAGCATTCTTTTTGCTATTCTCAACCGCTTCTGGAATCACTTCGACACCATAGACTTCCTTAACATGTTTCGCAACAGAGAGGCCAATCGTCCCGATACCAGAATAGGCATCAATGACCACATCATCTGATTTTAATGCTGCAAAGTCAATGGCTGTTTGATAAAGTTTTTCAGCCATTTCAGTATTGACTTGGTAAAAGGCTGGGCCAGCGATTTGGTAGTCATTTCCCAACATCTGGTCAGTAATAAAGTCCTGTCCATAAAGGGTGCGCCATTCCTTACCAAAAATTGCATTGGTATTTTGGTCATTGATATTTTGCATAACAGACACAATCTCTGAAAACTGCTTGATTAATTGTTCAATCAATTGCTCCACTCGGAAAATTTTAGGACGAGTTGTCACCAAGATAACCATGATTTGTCTTGAGTAGTGACCTTTACGTACCACAAGATTACGAATCAATCCTGATTGTTCCTTTTCATCATAAGGTTTCAAATCATAACGACGGAGCAAGTCGCGTAGGGCTACTACTACCTCATCAATCACAGGATCTTGGATAAAGAAATCTTCTAGAGGCAAGAGGTCATGGGAATTCTTACGGAAAAAGCCAGTTTCCAAGACACCATTCACTCGACGAACAGGCACCTGCGCCTTATTACGATACTTAATTGGGTTTTCCATTCCTAGCGTTTCAGCAACCTCTACATCAGCAATTCCAGCAATCTTATATAGACTGTTTTTGACTTGTTTGGTTTTAAACTTGAGCTGTTCTGGATAGGCGAGATGTCCTAAATCCGCGATTCCTGAACGCAGGTAAGCCAAATCTAGATCTTGGTTACGGTGTGGTGATTGGATAAGGTATTCTTCAACTTTCCCAAAGCCAATCTTTTTATTAACCTTGAGGATACGCATAAGGATTTTTTCAGTCGGTAAAGCATTCTCTACAAAAAAGACCAAACCATCCACCTTGGCCACTCCTGCTCCTTCATGGGTCAAATCAACAATTTCAACTTCTACAATATCATTTTTCTTTAACATTCTCTTCTCTTTCTATTGGCCGACAAAAAAGACGGCAACGTTACGGTTACCATCTATTATACCATGAAATTTCTTAAGAACCAAAACTCTTGAAGAAGTTGACAATGGCTTGCCAGAGGGAGCTTAGAAAATTACCGCCGTCCTCTAGCGCCTTATCAGAATCAAAGTTAAGGTTGATATTTTTAAAACTATCGCCAGCTTGTGAAACAATACTTTGTTTCAGGTCATTTAGGGTTTTAGTGAAGTCTGCATTGCTGAGAATATCACTTTTTGAGAGATTTAAAGCAAAATTGATGATGATATTGATCTGGTTTCCTGTTATCACCTGATCAAGTTTGTAATTTTTTAAGGTATCTTCAACAATTTTGCGGACATCTTCCTCTGTCAGATTTCCCTTGCTTTCTTTAGCTTTGGCGAGTCCTGACTTGATATCGGCTAGGGCGACGTTTAATTTATTAGCATCATAGCCTGACTTGTCCTTGTTTTCAGCATTAATATCTGACAAAGCCTTTAGCTCTTCTTGAGCCAAATCTTTATTGGCTTGTGGCACCTTGGCTCCATTAGCTTCCAACGAATAGTAAATCCCGGCTAAGGCGCTCTCACCTGTAACTGGAATGGGTGCTGCTACAGTGATTTTGGCATGTTCCACACCCAGAGTTACTGCTGCGTTTCGGTACATATCCTGAGTTACCTTAGTGATGTTTTCTGGTGTTTCAATCTTGACCTCAAGTGGCGACTTGTCACCTAGTTTTTGAATCTTGGCTGATGAATACAACTGTAAACTAGAGTCATTGGCCACATTCATAATCTTAGAATAGACATCAGGTGTCATGGTCTTGAGTTCTTTGGTGTCTGTTGAGGAGTTGTAGCCTAGTTTTTTAAGAGTTTGATTTTTTTGGTCTTCAGATAGGGATGAACCTAGGACATATTCAGGTTGAACATAGGTTTCATCGATGACTTTTTGAACATCTGTTGCTGCATGGACGCTATTCATAGCTGTTACTGCCCACAAGACCGCAGCACTGGTCAGAAAGAGTTTCTTTCTCATAGGGAATTCCCTCCTTTACCTTTCTAGAGTAATATATCTATCTTAAAGAAAACTTATAGCAAAAACACCTGGACTAGCCAGATGTCGAAAAGAGAGTGAAAGTTTTAATGATGTAAAGGTTGAGTTGCACCTGTCTAGAATAATAATAGTTTCCTCCATTTACATAGAGTTCGGCACCGTGAAAAATGGAAATGGGGTGAATATAACTATAAGTCTTTCCAGTGGTATTGCCAAGCAAAGGGGCAACAGTCTCACGAGAGTACTGTTTGGCCAGAGCCAAGGTATTTTCCTTGCCATTTTGGGCGATAAAATCGATATAGGCAGGTCCAAAATTATAGGCTTGAACAGCTGTCCAGACATCAACACCCTTCTTCTGGGCCAGATAGAGATTGTCTGTCAGAGTTTGAACGCCTTGCCGAATGCTAGAGGCATTATCATTGATGGTATTGGTTGAACCACTTGCAGACTCACTAGACTGCATAACATCGCCTTCTTTTCCTTTTGTTTCAGTATAAATCATAGCGAGCACAAGCTCTTCGTTTGCTGGGGTGTCTTTTTCACTCAAGATTTCTCGCACCATGGGTTGATAGGTCATGACTTGCTTGACATCTTGGTGAACGCGGTAAGCTTTATAGCCAGCAAAAAGGAAGACTGCTAGTACAAGCACTCTTCGAATTCGTTTAAACATTATTTACTTTGGATATCCTCGATATTTTTGATTAAGATAGAGTAGGTTCCATTATCATTTTGGATAAACTCAACAGACTCGGCGTCTTGATAGACGTTATTGGGAACGATGAGCTCAATTCCATTTGACAAGGAAAGTTTTTGGTTTTCAAATTTCTTTAATTGACGACTGGCATCAATTTCATCAAATTGAACTGGTTCTGGTACAGCTTCTTTAACTTGGTCAATAAAGCTCAATCGAGCCGTCAAATTGTTGTCAAAAAGGTCGTTGGCCAATTTTTCTGGTGACAATTCATTGCTTTCTTCTAGGTTGTTGAAAATGGCTGATTTGACCTTAGATTGAAATTGAAAATCATCTGTATTAAAAGATTCAGCAATTCTCTGGGCTGTTTTTTCCAGTTCCTTGATGGATTTCTTAGGAGAAATTTTAGGAGCGACAGCAAGAAGATTATCTGAAAAATAGTTCAAAAAAGTCCCGTTGTACTTGATTCGTTTTTCAATCAGATGGTACTTGCGACTCTGAAGATTGACCACCAAGGCTTCGTCAGCACCCGTTCCAAATCCAGGCAGGTTATTCTGAGTCAGTTTGATTGGATTATCAACTTCTCCACCGAGGTGGGTCAAGGTCTCACGCAGGGCAATTCTCAAGAAAGCGAAATGTTCCACACCTTCTTTAGAAAATTGCACAAAAATCAAGTCATTGGTCTTGAGATTTTCAGAAATACTGAACTCTTCTTTCCAGAGATTAGCCAATGTTACTGATGTCTCCAACAAATCGTCTGTGATGTGATTGAAGAAGGGATTTTCTTCTTCGAAAATCCCAGTCTTGGCTTCATCTGAATACACACGTTCGATTTTTTTACGCAGGTATTCTTCGATTTTTGGAGTGATATTGAGAAACTTATCCGCTAGGAACAGCTCGGTATCATCCGGACTGAACTGATGGATAATGGCTTTCTTAATATAAATGTCCATAAAAGTTTTAGTCCTCGTATAATGGGAAGGCATCTGTCAATTCTTTGACTGCACTTCTCACTTCTTCTAAGACAGCTTCATTTTCTGCATTTTTAAGGGTTTTAATGATGAGTTCAGCAACTTTGCGACTTTCTTCTTCACCAAATCCACGTGCAGTAATGGCTGCAGATCCGATACGAATACCACTTGTCTTGAATGGTGACAAGGTTTCGTAAGGGATTGAGTTTTTATTTAGGGTAATATTGACTTCATCCAGCAAGTTTTGAGCAACTTTTCCGTTTTCTACAACCTTAGTTACATCCACTAGGAAGAGGTGGTTTTCAGTTCCGCCAGAAATGATACGGAAATCAGGGTCTTGCAAGAAGACATCTGCCATAGCCTTGCTGTTCTTGATAACATTCGCAGCATATTCCTTGAAAGCTGGATCCAAAACTTCTTTGAAGGAAACAGCCTTCGCAGCCACAACATGTTCCAAAGGACCTCCCTGAATACCAGGGAAAATAGCTGAGTTGATTTTCTTAGCTAAGTCTTCATCATTGGTCAAAATCAAACCACCACGTGGTCCACGAAGGGTTTTGTGGGTCGTTGTTGTAGTGATATGAGCGTATGGTACTGGACTTGGGTGAAGACCAGCCGCCACCAAACCAGCGATATGGGCCATATCCACCATGAGCTTAGCCCCAACAGCATCCGCAATTTCACGGAATTTTGAAAAGTCGATAATTTGAGAATAGGCTGAAGCACCTGCTACGATTAGTTTTGGTTTTACTTCTTGAGCTTGTTTCAAGATGGCATCAAAGTCCAAGAGTTCAGTTTCAGGATCCACACTATAAGAAACAAAGTTGTAGGTTTGACCAGAGAAGCTGACAGGAGCCCCGTGAGTCAAGTGACCACCAGCAGCCAAATCCATTCCCATAACCGTATCGCCAGGCTCAATCAAGGCCATGTAAGCCGCACAGTTAGCTTGACTTCCTGAGTGTGGTTGGACATTGGCAAATTTAGCACCGAAAATTTCTTTTGCGCGTTCAATGGCTAGAGTTTCTACCACATCTACCACATCTGTACCGCCATAATAACGGCGACCTGGGTAGCCTTCGGCGTATTTATTCGTCAAGATAGACCCTTGAGCGGCCATAACAGCCTTGGAAACTACGTTTTCCGAAGCAATCAACTCAATGTTGTCTTGTTGGCGTTCTTCTTCTTTAGCAATAGCGTTCCAGAGATCAGCATCATATGCTTTAAAATCATCTTTGTCAAAAATCATAGGTCTTCTCCTTTATAATGTGACTAGTCCATTAGTTTAATTTTCTTATTAGAAAATCAAACTAAAAGATGCGAATAAACCGTTTCTGCATTTTATCACAAGTATAACCAACTTTTTCATAAAATGCATGAGCACCCAGACGATGATCGGCAGAGTTTAAGCGGATAAACCCATAACCACGTCTTTTTGCTTCTCCTTCCAACCCTTGTAATAAGCTTTTACCAATACCTTGACCTTGCGCTTGAGGTGAAACTGCTAAAGCTAAAACATTAAATCCTGCTTTAGAATAAAGTGATTCATAGACCTCAGCGTGGACATATCCAAGTAAGCCATGACTAGCTTCATCCTCATAAGCAAGTAGGAAATGATGTGAATCCTGAGACAGTTTAGCTAGTTGGCTAGCCGTTTCCTCTGAACTAAAAGAATAGCCCAAAGCCTCTTGGTTGATGTCACATATAGCTTTCACATCTGTTTCTTGCAAATCTCTTAGCATTTTATTCCTCTTCAAAAGAAATCTCTGGCAACTGAACAAGAATATCCTCTCGCTTAATCGCCCCTTGGCGTAAGATTTTCACCTTGTCTCCAGACAAGTCCAAAATAGTTGAATCCTGTCCAGTTAGAAAAGCATCGTCTTCCAAACCCAGAACATCTTGGTCAAAATCCTCTAGAATTTGATTAAAGGTCACTCCACTTGCCTGACCTGAAATATTGGCAGACGGCCCAATCAAGGGACCTGTCTCTCGAATCAAATCAAGGGTAATGGGATGACTCGGCATCCGAAATCCAACAGTTGCAAGACCAGAATTGACCCAATAGGGAACTCGATCATTAGCTTCGAGAATAATGGTTAAGGGACCTGGTAAAAAAGTCTCGACAAGTTTTGGTAGATAAGCTGGCTGATTCTTTGAAAAGTGCAATATATCCTCTAGAGAGGAAACATTGAGGTTAAGAGCCTTATCTCTAGGACGACGTTTAAGTTGGTATACATGATCAACTGCTTTTTCGTCTAGAGCCTTGGCAAAAAGACCGTAAACTGTCTCAGTAGGCAGAACAACAGCCCCTCCCTTTTCTAATTCTTGTCTAATCTTGTTTATCATCAACGACAACCATCCTATCTTGACCAAACTGGTCCTTGAGTGTTCGAACTCGCTTTTCAGGAAGATATTTCCTAAAAAGCTCAGGAACACTTTGTCCTTGCTTGTATCCAATTTCAAGGTAAATCTTACCACCATCTTTGAGATAGTCTTTTGCATCTTCCGCAATTCTACGGTAAATAGCTAGGCCATCCTCGTCTGCAAAGAGAGCTAGATGAGGCTCCGAATGCAAAACATTCAAGCCGACCTCTGACTCATCTTCACGAGAGATATAGGGTGGATTGGAAACAATTATATCATATTTTTCAGAAATTTCTGTAAAACAGTCAGATTTTTTTAAAAATATTTGAAGATTTTGATTTTTAGCATTTTCACTAGCTAATTCTAAAGCCTCTTGAGAAATATCTACTGCTGTCACTGACCAATCTGGTCTATTTTTAGAGAGTGCAAGAGCTATAGCTCCACTTCCTGTTCCAATATCAAGAACCGAAAGATTTTCTTCATGATTTTCATCCAGAATAATCTCCACTAACTCCTCTGTCTCTGGACGAGGAATCAAAACCCTCTCATCAACTGTTAACTGCATGCCATAAAAATCTGTATGACCGATGATATACTGAGCTGGTTTATGAGCTGCTAACTGCTGGTAAATTTCCTCTACAAATTGTTTTTCTTCCACTGTTACCTCTTGCTGGAGGGCAAAGATAAAATCTGTAAAAGAAAGATTTTTCAGGCTACGATAGACAAAAGAGAGGCTCTCTGCTTCCTCTCCTTGTCTTATCAACTCTTCTTCAAAATCTGAAAATAATTGAGCTAATTTCATTATTTGTTTAATTCTTCTAATTTTTGTGTTTGGTCATAAAGAACCAAGGCATCCACAACTTCGTCCAATTTACCAGATAAAATCGTATCTAGTTTTTGGAGGGTTAAGCCGATACGGTGGTCTGTGACACGGTTTTGTGGGAAATTATAAGTACGGATTCGTTCTGAACGGTCACCAGTACCAATCGTTGACTTACGCTCAGCGTCTTGTTCATCTTGTGCAATCTGAGCAAAGTGGTCAGCAACACGCGCACGGATGATTTTCATGGCTTTCTCACGGTTCTTCTGCTGGGTACGTTCTTCCTGCATCTCAACCTTGATATTGGTTGGCAAGTGAACGATACGAACGGCAGTCGCAACCTTATTGACGTTCTGTCCACCAGCACCAGAGGCGTGATAGATGTCAACACGAAGGTCTTTTGGATCAATATCGTATTCTACTTCTTCGACTTCAGGCATGACAAGAACTGTGGCAGTTGATGTATGGACACGACCTTGGCTTTCTGTCACAGGGACACGTTGCACACGGTGGGCACCTGATTCGTACTTGAGTTTAGAGTAAACAGATTGACCTGAAACCATGGCAACCACTTCTTTGAAACCGCCGACACCATTCATAGAGGCTTCCATGACTTCAAAGCGCCAGCCTTGGACTTCCGCATACTTTTGATACATAGTCAGAAGATCTCCAGCGAAAAGTGCCGCTTCGTCTCCACCCGCTGCTCCACGGATTTCAAGGATGATATTCTTGTCATCGTTTGGATCTTTAGGAAGGAGCAAGATTTTCAGTTTTTCTTCGTATTCTTCTTTTTCAGCCTTGGCATCTTTGAGCTCTTGCTTGGCCATTTCTTCCAAGTCAGCATCTCCACCTGATTCCTTAATCATCTCTTCAGCATCAACGATGTTTTGAAGGACTTGCTTATACTCACGGTAGGCTGTTACCGTATCACGAGTTGAAGCCTCTTCTTTTGAAAGCTCCATGAAACGCTTGGTATCAGAGACCACATCCGGGTCACTCAGCAATTCTCCTAATTCTTCATAACGGTCTTCTACAGCTTGTAGTTGATCATAGATGTTCATTTTTTCTCCTTATTTCTCAATTTTTAAATCATAGATTGCTACTACTTCGTTCTCGGATATTTCCCCAGTTTCTTTAAATCCATAACTGAGGTAACAAGATCTTGCACGTTCATTTTCTGGTTCATAAGACAACCAAAGTTTATTGCTTAAACCTGCTGGCGCTGTCCGAACATAGTCTAGTACTTTATCCATAATTGGTTTAAAATATCCTTGATTTTGAAAATTCTTATCAATCATGAAACGAAATAGTAAATAATTTCCACTACTAATTCCGATCTTTTTATCATAAGCTAACATCACAAAACCTATAATTGCATCATTATCATAAACTGCCAATGGAGCTACAAAATCTCCATTTTTAGTGTAGACGTATGCTTCAGCTAAACTAATTGCGTTGGTTGCAATGAATTGTTTTTGATATTCCTTGACATCCAAATTCAAAACATCAAAATAATTTTCCATTGTAACATCTCTTAGTTCAATTGTCATAGTTTTGCTCCTTGTTAGAGGTTATCATTGGCGCAAAATAATGTTTACGGCAAACTGAGATATAGGTTTCATTGCCACCAATCTGGATCTGTTCTCCATCATAAACGGGCAGTCCATCCTGAGTACGCAACACCATAGTCGCCTTTTTCTTACAATACTGGCAAATGGTCTTAATTTCGTCAATCTTATCTGCTAAAAGCAAAAGGTATTTGGAACCTTCGAACAATTCATTTCGAAAGTCATTTTTCAAACCAAAAGCCATGACAGGTATGTCTAACTCATCAACAACACGAGCTAGGTCGTAAACATGGTGACGCTTGAGAAACTGGGCCTCATCGACCAACACACAGTAAGGTGTTTCTGGTAAATCACGGATAAATCCAAAAATATCAGTCGTTTCTTCAATCGCAATAGCTGGGCGCTTCATGCCAATCCGACTCGACACATAGCCAACACCGTCACGCGTATCCAGAGCTGAGGTCATAAGCACAACACCTTTTCCTTGCTCCTCATAGTTATAGGCTACCTTGAGAATCTCAATCGTCTTACCTGAGTTCATGGTCCCATAACGATAATACAACTGTGCCATGCTTCTATTTCACGTCCATTTCTAAATTTTTGCTACATTCTAGTATATCATAATTTTCTTAAGCTTTAAACGGCAAAATGTGGTAAAATAGAAGAAATCAAAAACTAGTGGAGGAAGCTATTATGCCATTTGTACGCATCGATTTATTTGAAGGACGCACGCTCGAGCAAAAGAAAGCTCTTGCTAAGGAAGTAACAGAAGCTGTTGTTCGCAACACAGGAGTCCCTCAATCAGCCGTTCATGTCATCATCAACGACATGCCAGAAGGAACTTACTTCCCACAAGGGGAAATGCGCACCAAATAAGCTAGCTTAAGCAGAATTGCTTAGGCTTTTTCAATCTCCAAGTAGCATCCATTGAAGAAATAGTCCAAATTTGTTACAATTTGAAAAGAGACTTGGAGAATTTTCCAAGAAAAGAGCTATTTATTAAAGGAAACATTATGATTACACGTGAATTTGATACCATCGCTGCTATCTCTACTCCACTAGGTGAAGGGGCTATTGGTATTGTCCGCTTGAGCGGAACAGACAGTTTTGCTATTGCACAAAAGATTTTCAAAGGAAAAGACTTGAGCAAGGTTGCCAGCCACACTCTCAACTACGGTCACATCATTGACCCTCAGACAGGAAAAGTCATGGACGAGGTTATGGTTGGAGCTATGAAGTCTCCAAAGACCTTCACTCGTGAGGATATTATCGAGATTAACACCCACGGTGGGATTGCGGTGACCAATGAGATTCTCCAGCTAGCTATCCGTGAAGGAGCTCTATTGGCTGAACCTGGTGAATTTACTAAACGTGCCTTCCTAAATGGACGTGTTGACTTGACTCAGGCTGAAGCCGTTATGGACATCATCCGTGCTAAGACTGATAAAGCTATGAATATTGCAGTTAAGCAATTGGATGGTTCCCTTTCTGACCTTATCAATAATACCCGTCAAGAAATCCTCAATACACTTGCCCAAGTTGAGGTCAATATTGATTATCCTGAGTATGACGATGTTGAGGAAGCCACTACTGCTGTTGTCCGTGAGAAGACAATGGAGTTTGAACAATTACTAACCAATCTCCTTAGAACAGCCTGTCGCGGTAAAATCCTTCGTGAAGGAATTTCCACAGCCATCATCGGTCGTCCCAACGTTGGAAAATCTAGCCTTCTCAACAACCTCTTGCGTGAAGACAAGGCAATCGTAACCGATATTGCTGGTACGACACGAGATGTCATCGAAGAATACGTCAACATCAATGGTGTTCCTCTCAAATTGATTGATACAGCTGGTATCCGCGAAACGGATGACATCGTGGAACAAATCGGAGTTGAGCGTTCGAAAAAAGCTCTTAAGGAAGCTGACTTAGTGCTACTAGTGTTAAATGCCAGTGAACCGCTGACAGCCCAAGACCGCCAACTCTTAGAAATCAGTCAGGATACTAACCGCATTATTCTTCTTAATAAAACAGACCTACCTGAGGCCATCGAAACCGAGGAACTCCCAGAAGATGTCATCCGTATTTCAGTCCTTAAAAACCAAAACATCGATAAGATTGAAGAGAGAATCAACAACCTCTTCTTTGAAAATGCTGGTTTGGTTGAACAAGATGCTACCTACTTGTCAAATGCCCGTCATATTTCCTTGATTGAGAAGGCTGTTGAAAGCCTACAGGCTGTTAATGAAGGGCTGGAACTAGGTATGCCAGTTGACTTGCTTCAAGTTGACTTGACCCGTACTTGGGAAATTCTCGGTGAAATCACTGGAGATGCTGCTCCTGATGAACTTATTACCCAACTTTTTAGCCAATTCTGTTTAGGAAAATAAGAAAAATCCATGATCCTTCATTCGGTCATGGATTTTATTGTCTTCATTAATAATCTGGTCTTAAAACCCCTGTTACAGTTGCCTTAGTTGCTTCGTAGTCGCCATCTACAACAACCTTGATAATGCGTTTGGCATCTTCTTCTGGTGCTGGAACAAGAGGTAGACGAGTTGGACCAGCTTCAAATCCCATATAGTTAAGAACGGCCTTGACAGGAGCAGGACTTGGATAAGAGAAGAGGGCATTGACCTTAGGAATGAACTTGCGCTGAATAGCTGCAGCTTTCTTCATATCACTTTCTGCAATGGCAGTAAACATCTCGTGCATTTCATCCCCATTTGTATGAGAGGCAACAGAAATAACCCCGTCAGCACCAAGGTTCATAGCATGGAAAGCATCTCCATCCTCACCAGTATAGACCAAGAACCCTTCTGGCTTGTGCTCAATCAAGTAAGCCATATTGGCCAAACTGGTACATTCTTTAACACCGATAATATTTGGATGGTCAGCCAAACGAAGCATGGTTTCTGGAGTTAATTCGACAACCACACGACCTGGAATATTATAGATAATAATAGGTAAGTCAGAAGCATCTGCGATCGCCTTAAAGTGCTGATACATCCCTTCTTGAGAAGGTTTGTTGTAGTAAGGAACAATAGCAAGCCCAGCTGCGAAACCACCAAATTCTGCTACTTCTTTGACAAACTCGATAGAGTCACGCGTATCATTGGTACCCACACCCG
>CAUUIG010000049.1:0-12431 GCA_963545095.1 uncultured Streptococcus sp. | reverse complement strand
CGGATGAAGGTTCAGAGATTATATACGGCCACAATGCCAAGTCAAAAGAAGAACTCCGTCAGCAAATCGAGGACAAGAATTGGGATGACTTGTTGACAAAAGTACCAGTTAAAGCTGGAGATTTCTTCTATGTACCAAGCGGAACCATGCATGCTATTGGTGCGGGCATCTTAATTCTTGAAACCCAGCAGTCTAGCGATACCACTTATCGTGTCTATGACTTTGACCGTAAGGATGATAAGGGTAACTTGCGTGAACTTCACCTTGAAAAATCCATTGATGTCTTGAACATTGGTGAGCCTGCAAATAGTCGTCCTGTAACTGTCAAAGCTGATGATTTATGTTCAACTCTCCTTGTATCCAATGATTTCTTTGCAGTTTACAAGTGGGAAATTACTGGAAAAGTTGACTTCGAAAAGACAGCTGACTACAGCTTATTCAGTGTTTTAGCCGGTCAAGGTCAACTGACTGTTGACGGAAAAAACTATCTAATCCAAAAAGGTAGCCACTTTATCCTACCAAGTGATGTTGAAACTTGGACTCTGGAAGGGCAAGGTTTGGAATTGATTGCTAGCCATCCATAAAAAAAGAAAGGGCCTGAGTTCACTACTCAAGTCCTTTTTGATTACATAAATTGGGCGATAAAGATCACGATGATGATGATTGGAATAATAAAGCGAAGAAGGAAGAGCCAGACTTGGAACAGTCCCTGTTTCCATGCTGTTTCATCGAGATGGAGTTCCTCTATAGCAAGAGCCTTCTTAAAGATGTAGCCTGTAAAGAGAGACAAGCAGAGAGCTCCAAATGGCATGAGGAGATTGGAAACCAAGAAGTCCATAGCGTCAAAGAAGGTTTTACCGAAGATATGAACATCCGCCATAACACCGTAAGAAAGGGCTGAAGGGATTCCAAAGACAAAGGTCAAAATTCCTAAAATCACACTCCATTTGGCACGTTTGCTGTTGTCCTGATTGGTGATATTGCCCACATTGATTTCCAGCATAACGACGGAAGAAGTGACCGTCGCAAAGAGGAAGAGCAAGAGGAAGAGGATGTAGAAAATGGTTCCAAAAGGCATCTTGTCAAAGAGCTGAGGCAAGACGATAAAGAGCAAGCTTGGTCCCCCTTCAGATTGGATATTGAAGGCTGACATGGCTGGGAAAATGGCGAGACCTGCCATAATAGATACCGAGATATTCATGGCGACAATGGAAATCCCTGATTGGACTAGATTGGTTTTCTTATCCAAATAAGAAGCATAGGTCAGCATGGCTGTAACCCCTAGTGAGAGGGCAAAGAAAGATTGTCCCAGAGCATAGAGGAGACCAGCACTGGTCAGTTTTGAAAAGTCTGGTTTGAGGAAGTAGAGAACGCCTTCCATGGCATTTGGTAAACTGAGAGAGCGCCCAATGATGACAACAAAGATGATAAAGAGCAGGGGCATCATGACCTTAGAAGCTCTTTCAATCCCTTTTTGAACCCCACGTGATACAATAAAGATATTCAATAGGATAAAGGCTGCTTGAGCTCCTAGGGCAATGGCTGGATTTGAAATGATTGAAGTAAATAACTGAGCATAATCACCCGTTCCACCAAGTTGGAACAATTTTCCAAACTCAATACCCAGATAAACCAGAATCCATCCTCCAATGACACTGTAGAAAGATAAGAGGATAAAGAGGGCAAAGGCACCAATCCAACCGATGAAGTTGTACTTGCCATTCTTTCCGAGTTTTCCAAAGGTTTTAATCCCAGAGACACCAGCACTTCGGCCGAGAGCAAATTCAGCCAGTAATAGGGGGAAACCGATTAGAATAGTGGAAATGAGAAAGACTAATAAAAAGCCTCCTCCACCGTTGGCAGCAGTCATGTAGGGGAATTTCCAAACAGCACCAAGTCCGATGGCTGAACCAGCAGATGCTAGGATAAAGCCTAGTTTAGAACCCCATTGAGATTTTTCAGACATAGTTAAACTCCTAAAATTAGTATTACAAAAGAAAAAGCTACTGCCCTTGGCAAATAGCCTCATCAGTACTCAAAATGAGCGTTTCTTTTGATTGACAGACTTGACTATCCTATCATGTTTTCTAAGGTCTGTCAAGAAAACCATTTTCATGTTATGATAAAGTAAAAAATTTCGTAAAAACGCTTGACTCTGACCTAAGGGGAGGGGTTATACTATCATTGTAAGGAGGAAATCATGTACCATATAAAAGAAGCTGCCCAGCTTTCGGGCGTCTCTGTCAAGACCCTACACCACTACGATAAGATAGGACTTTTGGTTCCTTTAAAGTCGGAAAACGGCTATCGAACCTATAGTCAGGAGGATTTGGAACGCCTTCAGGTTATTCTTTATTACAAATATCTAGGTTTTTCTTTAGAAAAGATAGCAGAGCTATTAAAGGAAGAAAGGACAGATTTATTGCCTCATTTGACCAGACAGTTGGACTATTTGACTCGAGAAAGGCAACGTCTGGATACCTTGATTTCCACCTTGCAAAAAACCATTCAAGAACAAAAAGGAGAAAGAGAAATGAGTATTCAAGAGAAATTCGCAGGATTTAACTATCAAGACCATCAAAAATACTACCAAGAGGCGGTAGAGCAATATGGACAAGAAGTCATGGACCAGGCCATCGAGCGCCAAAAAGGTCACGAAGACGAGGCTACGGCTACCTTTAATCAAGTCTTTCAAGCCTTGGCACAAAATCTTCAAGCTGGTCTGCCTGTAACAGCAATCGAAAACCAAGAAGAGGCTGCTAAACTCTTGCAAGCCATCCGTACTTATGGATTTGATTGTACTATTGAAGTATTCGGTTATATCGGTAAAGGCTACGTTTATAACCCAGAGTTTAAGGAAAACATTGACAAATTTGGACCTGGAACAGCCCAGTACACATCAGATGTCATTGCCCACTATGTCCAAACTCAGACAAAATAAAATCGGAGGAGTATTCTTCCGATTTTTTCTAAATTCAAGCACTACTTGCTTAATAATTTTTCTACTACATTTAGTTTTCGCATGGTCAAATCTACATTGAAAAGCTTTTCAAGATAGTTAGTATTGAGCTTTTTTTGTTTTGCAGTTCTAGGGAGATAGAGGTAAAGACAATGGTTACCGATACAAATTTCTTCTTCACCGTAATCAATTTTCAATTTTTCTAAAGGGAGACTTTGAATAGATTCTTGATAAAAAATCACGTGTATACGGTCATAAAGATAGTGTTCTCCAAACGGATTTTCTTGGACAATGTTTTTAAAAATATCCTTATTCTTAATGATTATTTTGAGATTGGCTCCAATCTTTTCCTTTATTAGAGTATGAACCTGTTCTCGTATTTCTTCGAGAGCTAAGTTACTTTCAAGAATAATATTTCCACTTTGAATATAAGTTCGAACTTGTTGAAAACCAGCTTCTGTCAAGATATCTACTAGATAAGACATTTTAGGGATAGCATTTTTTCCATTAGGAGTCACTCCCCTTAGCAAGATAATATGTTCCAAAGTAGTTCCTTTCTTTTGGGGCGGATTGTTCCGTTTAGTAATGTATATTTAGATTGGGTTTGATCCCGCCACCCAGCCGGTGCAGAGGGCAGAAGTGATGTTAAAGCCACCTGTGTGGGCATTGATATCTAGTACCTCGCCGGCAAAGTGGAGTCCAGGTACCAGCTTACTTTCTAGAGTTTTGGGATTGATTTCCTTGAGACTGACGCCCCCTTTGGTAACAAAGGACTTGGCAAGGGACATTTTGCCAGTCACAGGGATTTTGAGAGCCTTGATAGACTGGAGAAGTTGTTCACGTTCCTTTTCAGTCAGTTGTTTGACTTTTTCAGGATAGCCTTGCACAAAAAATTCTGCCAAGCGTTCTGGAAGCAAAGTTTTTAAAGCATTTTTCAAGGATTTTTCACGGTTTTCTTCAAGAAATACAACCAAGTCCTTTTCAGAAAGTTGGGGCAAAACGTCCAGTGAGAGAACCTCTCCACCCTTGACAAAGCTGGACATACGCAGGGCAGCAGGGCCTGACAAACCAAAGTGGGTAAAGAGTAAATCATGAGTGATGACATGCTTGCCATAACTTAGAGTCACATCGTCCAATGAGATTCCCTGCAAGGCCTTGTGGGGAAAATCTGTCAACAAAGGACTTTCAGCGGCTTCAAGCTCGGTAATGGTATGTTTGAAATGACGGGCAATCTCGTGACCAAAACCAGTCGAACCAGTCGAAGGATAGGATTTCCCACCAGTTGTGACAATGAGTTTCTCACAAGTGAAGCTTTGGTCTGCGGACTTAAGGACAAACTGTTCGCCTATCTTTTTAACCGAAACAATTTCGGTTTGAGTAGCAACTTGGCCGCCTAGCTCAGTGATTTTTTTTTCCAAGGCCTCGATAATAGTTCGAGACTTGTCGCTGGCCGGAAAGACGCGTCCGTGGTCCTCGACCTTGAGTTTGACCCCATTTTCCGTAAAAAAGTTAATGATATCATGGTTATCAAATTGGGAGAAGACACTGTAGAGAAAGCGCCCATTTCCAGGAATGCCAGCTAGTAGGTCGTCCAAGCTACCATTGTTGGTCACATTGCAACGTCCCCCACCAGTTCCAGCTAATTTTTTTCCAAGTTTCCGATTTTTTTCGATGAGGAGGGTTTTCTGCCCATAAAAGCTACTGGAAATCGTAGCCATCATGCCAGCAGGTCCTCCACCGATGACAATAGTATCAAAATGTTTCATAGCTCTATTGTACCACAAAAAAACAAGAGATGATGGTCACCTCTTGTCAAGATTGCAATTAATCAATTTCATATCCCATCAGCAAACCACCATCTTCTGCATAGAAACTGCAGAGACCTGATGTCGGTATAATCTTGATATCCGCTTGTGGGAAATTTTCGCGGATTCGCTCTGAGAGCTGTTGGCAACATTTCTCGTTATTGCGTTGGGCCATGACAATACGGCCACCGGCATATCCGGCTTTTACTAACTCTTCATAGGCTGCCTGAACTGCTTTCTTTGGACCTCTTGCTTTTTGTAGCAATTCCAGGGTTCCAGTTTCACTAGCTTCCCCGACCATACGGATGTTGAGAAGACCAACGACTGTACCGATAAGCTTGCTCAAACGGCCGTTTTTCACCAAGTTATCGACTTTGGCTAGGACAAAGAGCAACTTGGTTTTTTCTTGATAGGCAGTGATGGCTTCAACTACTTCTTCAAAAGATAGGCCCTGGTCAATCAAGTCATTTAATTTTTCTACGAGTAGGTCAACCTCACCGCCAGCAGATAAACTATCAATCACATGAATCTTAGTGTCAGGATGGTCTTCAAGATAAATATTCTTAGCCAGTTGAGCACTATTGTGACTGCCAGAAAGAGTACCTGTGATGGTTACTAGGAAAATATTTTTGGCTCCTTCAAATGCTTGCAAATAATCATCTGGGCTTGGACAAGCTGATTTTGAAGCTTCTGCGGTTGCATACATAGTTTCCATCATTTGGTCAATATCAAGATTGGCATCATCAACAAAGATCTGATCAGCTACTTGAATGGTTAAGGGGACACTTACAAAGGTCGTGTCAATAGCTGGTGTTACCAGCTGACGATAATCACAACCAGAGTCAGCAATAATCTTCCAAGTCATAGAAATTCTCCATCTTTGCCAGTTATACATTGACAAAGGTTCTGTCTTTTTTTACAATTATATCATGAAAGCCCTTGAAACAAAAGCCTCATCCGTCTGTTGTGACAAGTAGAAAGAAAATGTTATGTCTGAACGTAGAATCTCTGAAAAATCTCTTGAAAATCTCAGAAAATCAAACCAAGAATCCAATTTATTAACTAGAGAAGCGATCGAAACAGCTCTCTTGCAACTCTTGGAAAAAAAGGACTTGACCAAGATTAGTATTTCTGAATTGGTCAAACGTGCAGGCGTTTCGCGTGCGGCCTTTTATCGCAATTATGATTCCAAAGAGGAGATTTTAGAAAGCGTCTTTAAACGAACTGTCCACAATATTATGGAACAGTTGCATCATTATGATTTAAAGACAGACCTTTATCTGGTATGGGTTCATCTTTTCCGAGAAGCAAGAAAGGAAGCTAGAGTGATTCAACTGGCCTTAGATTACCATCTGGAAAAAATCTTTGTCCAAGCCATGCAGGAATTTCTAGAAAAATACCATGGAAAATCAAAAGGTGTCAGCTCTTACCTTCATTCCTTCTGGAGCTCGGCCATCGTCTCTGTCCTCCTAAAATGGATCAAGGATGGCATGAAGGTACCAGCTGAAAAGACTGCAGATTTACGGTTACCATTTTTTAAAAAATAGAGAAAAAGGAGAAGAGATATGACTGAAAAAAGACTAGCATGGGATGAGTATTTTGCAGCCCAAGCTCTACTAATTGCCAATCGTTCCACTTGTAAACGTGCCAAAGTGGGCGCAATTCTGGTAAAGGATAATAAGGTTATTTCAACTGGTTACAATGGTTCAGTGTCAGGAACCGAGCATTGTATTGATCACGAATGTCTGGTCATTGAAGGACACTGTGTTCGCACCCTTCACGCCGAGGTTAATGCTATCCTTCAAGGTGCTGAACGTGGTGTTCCTAAAGGTTTTACAGCCTATGTAACCCATTTTCCTTGTCTGAACTGTACCAAACAATTGCTTCAGGTCGGTTGCAAGCGTGTGGTTTATATTAACCAGTACCGAATGGATGACTATGCCCAATACCTTTATCAAGAAAAGGGAACAGAATTGACCCATTTACCACTTGAGACAGTACAGGCCGCTCTTAAAGAGGCAGATCTAATGTAAAAATTATCAAAAATAAATGGTTTAGAAAGATTTTTAAACCGTTTTTTGGTATAATAAGAAGAATAAATTGAAAGAAGGAATTCCAAAAATGGGAAAAATTGAAGTTATTAATCATCCACTGATTCAACACAAATTGTCAATCTTGCGTCGTACAGATACTTCTACAAAAGCTTTTCGTGAGCTAGTAGATGAGATTGCAATGTTGATGGGGTATGAAGTACTTCGTGATCTTCCACTAGAAGATGTGGAAATCGAAACACCAATCACAAAAACAGTTCAAAAACAATTGGCAGGTAAGAAATTGGCTATCGTTCCAATCTTGCGTGCAGGTATTGGGATGGTTGATGGTCTCTTGAGCTTGGTTCCAGCTGCTAAAGTTGGTCACATCGGTATGTACCGTGATGAAGAAACACTTCAACCAGTTGAGTACTTGGTGAAATTGCCTGAAGATATTGACCAACGTCAAATTTTTGTAGTAGACCCAATGTTGGCAACAGGTGGTTCAGCAATCTTGGCTGTTGATTCTCTTAAAAAACGTGGCGCATCAAATATCAAATTTGTCTGCCTTGTATCTGCTCCAGAAGGTGTAAAAGCCCTTCAAGAAGCTCATCCAGATGTAGAAATCTTTACAGCAGCCTTGGATGAACGCTTGAACGAACACGGTTATATCGTTCCAGGTCTTGGAGATGCTGGAGATCGCTTGTTCGGTACAAAATAAGATCGAAAAGAAGATTGACTTGGAAAAGAGTTTCCAGTCACGAAAGGAGGTTGAATTTTTGTTTCTGTCTAATGAAAACAGAGCAAAAATTTGACCTTTTTTGACCTAGATATTATAATAGTCTTATCTTCAGTCATTTGACCAACAAAATTAAAATTCAAAAGGAGAAATGAATGATTCCTGTAGTTATTGAACAAACAAGCCGTGGAGAACGTTCCTACGATATTTACTCACGTCTTCTCAAAGACCGCATCATTATGCTGACTGGTCCAGTTGAAGACAATATGGCTAACTCTGTTATTGCCCAATTGCTTTTCTTGGATGCCCAAGATAGTACAAAAGATATTTACCTTTATGTCAATACACCAGGTGGTTCCGTTTCAGCTGGTTTGGCAATCGTTGATACTATGAACTTTATCAAGGCAGATGTCCAAACTATCGTTATGGGTATGGCAGCATCTATGGGAACAGTCATCGCATCAAGTGGAGCAAAAGGCAAACGTTTCATGTTGCCAAATGCTGAGTATATGATTCATCAACCAATGGGTGGTACAGGTGGTGGTACCCAACAAACCGATATGGCGATTGCTGCAGAACACTTGCTTAAAACTCGTAATACCTTGGAAAAAATCTTGGCTGAAAATTCAGGTCAGTCAATCGAAAAAGTCCATGCAGATGCAGAACGTGATAACTGGATGAGTGCCCAAGAAACACTTGAATATGGCTTTATTGATGAAATCATGGCCAACAATTCATTAAACTAATGACTAAAGAAGGCAAACTCGACTGGGTTTGCTTTTTTTGGTATAATAGGGAGAGATTTCTTAGAAAGAGGATTTATCATGTTTGAAAAAGTCAATCGATCTGGCTTGATTATCTATCTTTACTATAATCGTGATGTAAAAAAACTGCAGGATTATGGAGATATTACCTATCATTCCAAGAAACATCGTTACTTACAACTTTATGTTCCAACTCAAGAAGTGGAGCAATTGATTGGGCACTTGAGCAAGGAAAAATTTATAAAAAAAGTCAGAGTTTGTCATATCCAAGAGCTGGAAACACCCTTTGTGGGCAATCTTTATCGAGAGGAAAACGTTATCATCGAAAAAGTTCAAGAAAAGTGTTGACAATTTTCTGATAATTCGGTATATTCTTAACATGCTATTTATTTAAGAAATAAGGAGACAAAAAAGATGAAGAAAAAATTTGCCCTATCGTTTGTGGCGCTTGCAAGTGTAGCACTTCTTGCGGCCTGTGGAGAAGTGAAGTCTGGAGCGTCAAACGCTGCTGGTAACTCAGTAGATGAAAAGACAATCAAAATCGGATTTAACTTCGAAGAAACTGGTGCCGTAGCAGCCTACGGAACATCTGAACAAAAAGGTG
This sequence comes from uncultured Streptococcus sp., assembly GCA_963545095.1. Taxonomy (GTDB): domain Bacteria; phylum Bacillota; class Bacilli; order Lactobacillales; family Streptococcaceae; genus Streptococcus. Next base: position 3,530 of record CAUUIG010000049.1, on the reverse strand, counting down.
CCCAACTTGCCGTTGATGAAATCAATGCAGCAGGTGGTATCGATGGAAAACAAATCGAAGTAGTCGATAAAGATAACAAGTCTGAAACAGCAGAAGCTGCTTCAGTAACAACTAACCTTGTAACCCAATCTAAAGTATCAGCAATCGTAGGACCTGCGACGTCTGGTGCAACTGCAGCTGCGGTAGCGAACGCTACAAAAGCTGGTGTTCCATTGATTTCACCAAGTGCGACTCAAGATGGATTGACTAAAGGTCAAGATTACCTCTTTATCGGAACTTTCCAAGATAGCTTCCAAGGAAAAATTATCTCAAACTATGTTTCTGATAAATTACAAGCTAAGAAAGTTGTTCTTTACACTGACAATGCCAGTGACTATGCTAAAGGTATTGCCAAAGCCTTCCGTGAAGCTTACAAAGGTGAAATCGTTGCAGATGAAACTTTCGTAGCAGGTGACACAGACTTCCAAGCAGCCCTTACAAAAATGAAAGGGAAAGACTTTGATGCTATCGTCGTCCCTGGTTACTACACTGAAGCTGGTAAAATTGTAAACCAAGCGCGTGGTATGGGAATTGACAAACCAATCGTTGGTGGTGATGGATTTAACGGTGAAGAGTTTGTACAACAAGCAACTGCTGAAAAAGCATCAAACATCTACTTTATCTCAGGCTTCTCAACTACTGTAGAAGTTTCAGCTAAAGCGAAAGCCTTCCTTGACGCTTACCGTGCTAAGTACAATGAAGAACCTTCAACATTTGCAGCCTTGGCTTATGACTCAGTTCACCTTGTAGCAAACGCAGCAAAAGGTGCTAAAAACTCTGGGGAAATAAAGGATAACCTTGCTAAAACAAAAAACTTTGAAGGTGTAACTGGTCAAACAAGCTTCGATGCAGACCATAACACAGTTAAAACTGCTTACATGATGACCATGAACAATGGTAAGGTTGAAGCAGCAGAAGTTGTAAAACCATAATAGAAAAATGTTGAAATAGGGAATGAGACTCGGACTCACTCCCTGTTTCGATGTTTAATACTCTTTGAAAATCAAATTCAAACTGCGTCAACGTCGCCTTGTCGTACTCAAGTACAGCCTACGACTAGTTTCCTAGTTTGCTCTTTGATTTTCATTGAGTAAAAGAACCTATCAAAAAGTGAGGGGAAACTCTCAAAATTATATATAGAAAGAGTGAATCTTATGCTCCAACAACTAGTAAATGGTTTGATTCTAGGTAGTGTATACGCGCTGTTAGCCCTAGGATATACCATGGTTTACGGAATTATCAAGCTCATCAACTTCGCCCACGGTGATATTTATATGATGGGAGCCTTTATCGGTTATTTCTTGATTAATTCTTTCCAAATGAATTTCTTTGTAGCTCTTATTGTAGCTATGCTAGCGACAGCTATTCTTGGTGTCGTGATTGAGTTCCTTGCTTACCGACCTTTGCGTCACTCTACTCGTATTGCTGTTTTGATTACAGCTATTGGGGTTTCTTTCCTATTAGAGTATGGCATGGTCTATCTGGTTGGTGCCAATACTCGTGCCTTCCCTCAAGCGATTCAAACAGTTCGCTATGATTTGGGACCAATTAGCTTAACGAATGTACAGTTAATGATTTTGGCCATTTCCTTGATCTTGATGATTTTGTTACAAGTCATTGTTCAAAAGACTAAGATGGGGAAAGCCATGCGTGCAGTATCCGTAGATAGCGATGCAGCGCAATTGATGGGGATCAATGTAAACCGTACTATCAGCTTTACCTTCGCTTTGGGTTCAGCTCTTGCGGGTGCGGCTGGTGTTCTGATTGCCCTCTATTATAACTCTCTTGAGCCTTTGATGGGGGTTACTCCAGGTCTTAAGTCTTTCGTTGCCGCGGTACTTGGTGGTATCGGAATCATTCCTGGTGCGGCTCTCGGTGGCTTTGTAATTGGTCTATTGGAAACCTTTGCGACAGCCTTTGGGATGTCAGACTTCCGTGATGCCATTGTTTATGGAATCTTGTTGTTGATTTTGATTGTCCGCCCAGCTGGTATCCTTGGTAAGAATGTGAAAGAGAAGGTGTAAACGATGAAGGAAAATTTAAAAGTTAATATTCTATGGTTACTCCTTTTGTTAGCTGGCTATGGCTTGATTAGTGTATTGGTTTCAATCGGAGTACTCAATCTATTCTATGTACAGATTTTACAACAAATCGGAATTAATATTATTCTGGCTGTTGGTCTCAACTTAATCGTTGGTTTTTCAGGACAATTTTCACTTGGGCATGCTGGTTTCATGGCGATTGGTGCCTATGCAGCAGCTATTATTGGTTCTAAATCACCAACTTACGGTGCCTTCTTTGGAGCCATGCTGATAGGTGCTTTGCTTTCAGGGGCAGTTGCCTTGCTTGTCGGGATTCCAACCTTGCGCTTGAAGGGGGACTATCTTGCGGTAGCGACTCTAGGTGTTTCTGAAATTATCCGTATCTTTATCATCAATGGTGGAAGCCTTACAAACGGTGCGGCAGGTATCTTGGGAATTCCTAACTTTACAACTTGGCAAATGGTTTACTTCTTTGTCGTGATCACAACCATTGCAACCTTGAACTTCTTGCGTAGTCCAATTGGTCGTTCAACCCTCTCCGTTCGTGAGGATGAAATTGCTGCTGAGTCAGTTGGGGTTAATACGACTAAAATTAAAATTATCGCTTTTGTCTTTGGTGCCATTACTGCAAGTATTGCAGGGTCACTTCAGGCAGGATTTATCGGTTCAGTTGTACCGAAAGATTACACTTTCATCAACTCAATCAACGTTTTAATTATTGTTGTATTTGGTGGACTCGGTTCCATTACAGGTGCGATCGTTTCAGCTATTGTTCTTGGAATTTTGAATATGCTTCTCCAAGATGTTGCTAGCGTGCGTATGATTATCTACGCTTTGGCCTTGGTATTGGTAATGATTTTCAGACCAGGTGGACTCCTTGGAACATGGGAATTGAGCCTATCACGTTTCTTTAAAAAATCTAAGAAGGAGGAACAAAACTAATGGCATTACTTGAAGTAAAACAGTTAACCAAACATTTTGGCGGTCTAACAGCTGTTGGAGATGTGACTCTTGAATTGAACGAAGGGGAACTGGTTGGACTAATCGGTCCAAACGGAGCTGGGAAAACCACTCTTTTCAACCTCTTGACGGGTGTTTATGAACCAAGCGAGGGAACAGTAACCCTAGATGGTCACCTTTTGAATGGAAAGGCACCTTATAAGATTGCTTCTTTGGGACTTGGACGTACATTCCAAAATATACGTCTCTTTAAAGATTTAACCGTTTTGGACAATGTTTTGATTGCTTTTAGCAACCATCACAAACAACATGTTTTTGCTAGTTTTTTGCGCTTACCAGCTTTTTACAAGAGTGAAAAAGAATTAAAGGCTAAAGCCTTGGAATTGCTGAAAATCTTTGATTTGGATGGTGATGCAGAAACTCTTGCTAAAAATCTTGCCTACGGACAACAACGTCGTTTGGAAATTGTTCGTGCCCTCGCTACGGAAC
>CAUUIG010000048.1:0-12476 GCA_963545095.1 uncultured Streptococcus sp. | reverse complement strand
CAAAAGAATATGAAGAAGCACTGAAAAAATGGCAAAAAGAAAAATTGGAATCAAATGGTAAGTACCAAAAAGAACTAGAAAAACACGTTAAATAAAGCAGAAAACTCTATATCAGACTCAGAATGATATAGAGTTTTTTCTTGCTAGTTTTAGGATTTTCTTGTAAAATAGAAAAAGTGAAGAGAGGTATGAAATGAGCAAGAAAGATAAAAAAATTGAAATTCAAGTAGCGGATGCTAAAGTTAATGTAGGAAAAGATAGTTTTGAAGGTTATACATTGACTATCGGTAAAAAAGTTATCGGAGAAATTGCCGAATTAGACGGACAATTTGCCATCATAAAGAATGGGAATGTCGATAGTTTTTATAAAAAATTGGAAAAAGCTGTGGAAATGTTGATTGAAAATTATAATTTAGCAAAATAAGTCTTGTTTTTTTGAAATTTTCATGATATAATAGTCCATGTTGATTGTAGGAGAGATAGCGAAGAGGCTAAACGCGGCGGACTGTAAATCCGCTCCTTCGGGTTCGGGGGTTCGAATCCCTCTCTCTCCATTTCATCAATGGGGTATAGCCAAGCGGTAAGGCAAGGGACTTTGACTCCCTCATGCGTTGGTTCGAATCCAGCTACCCCAGTTCTTAGGTAATAATCAAGATAAAAAGCAAAATATCTTAGGGTATTTTATTTTTATAATTGAAAGACGTGAACGATATGAACATGTCCTTGCGGGTGCTTAGGAAAAAAATTATAAGTATGTCAAGTTTAAGAAAAACTTGATTGTTGGAGGATTTTTTAGATGAACGAATTTGAAGATTTGCTAAATAGCGTTAGCCAAGTTGAGACTGGTGATGTTGTTAGTGCTGAAGTATTGACAGTTGATGCGACTCAAGCTAACGTTGCAATCTCTGGAACTGGTGTTGAAGGTGTCTTGACTCTTCGCGAATTGACAAACGATCGCGATGCAGATATCAATGACTTTGTTAAAGTAGGAGAAGTATTGGATGTTCTTGTACTTCGTCAAGTAGTTGGTAAAGATACTGATACAGTTACATACCTTGTATCTAAAAAACGCCTTGAAGCTCGCAAAGCATGGGACAAACTTGTTGGTCGCGAAGAAGAAGTTGTTACTGTTAAAGGAACTCGTGCCGTTAAAGGTGGACTTTCAGTAGAATTTGAAGGTGTTCGTGGATTTATCCCAGCTTCAATGTTGGATACTCGTTTCGTACGTAACACTGAGCGTTTTGTAGGTCAAGAATTTGATGCTAAAATCAAAGAAGTTGACGCTAAAGAAAACCGCTTCATCCTTTCACGTCGTGAAGTTGTTGAAGCAGCTACAGCAGCAGCTCGCGCTGAAGTATTCGGTAAATTGGCTGTTGGTGATGTAGTAACTGGTAAAGTTGCACGTATCACAAGCTTCGGTGCTTTCATCGACCTTGGTGGTGTTGACGGATTGGTTCACTTGACTGAATTGTCACATGAACGTAACGTATCACCAAAATCAGTTGTAACTGTTGGTGAAGAAATTGAAGTGAAAATCCTTGATCTTAACGAAGAAGAAGGACGTGTATCACTTTCACTTAAAGCAACAACACCTGGACCATGGGATGGCGTTGAGCAAAAATTGGCTAAAGGTGATGTAGTAGAAGGAACAGTTAAACGTTTGACTGACTTCGGTGCATTTGTTGAAGTATTGCCAGGTATCGATGGACTTGTTCACGTATCACAAATTTCACACAAACGTATTGAAAATCCAAAAGAAGCTCTTAAAGTTGGTCAAGAAGTTAAAGTTAAAGTTCTTGAAGTTAACGCAGATGCAGAGCGCGTATCACTTTCTATCAAAGCTCTTGAAGAGCGTCCAGCTCAAGAAGAAGGACAAAAAGAAGAAAAACGTGCTGCTCGTCCACGTCGTCCAAAACGTCAAGAAAAACGTGATTTCGAACTTCCAGAAACACAAACAGGATTCTCAATGGCTGACTTGTTCGGTGATATCGAACTTTAATCAAATTGAAAATTCATAAAATCCTTTGTTTTCTAAACAAGGGATTTTTCTTTTGTCTGTAAGCCTTTTTTGATATAATAGTTCTATGTTAGAATCAGAAAAACAATCACGTTATCAAATGTTAAATGAAGAGCTCGCTTTTTTATTGGATGGTGAAATCAATGTTTTGGCTAATCTTTCCAACGCCAGCGCTCTTCTAAAATCACGCTTCCCTAATACCGTATTTGCAGGCTTTTATCTGTTCGATGGAAAGGAATTGGTTTTAGGCCCTTTCCAAGGCGGTGTTTCCTGCATCCGTATTGCACTAGGAAAGGGTGTTTGTGGTGAGGCAGCTCACTTTCAGGAAACTGTTATTGTTGGAGATGTGACGACTTATCCCAACTATATTTCTTGTGATAGTCGAGCTAAAAGTGAAATTGTTGTGCCCATGATAAAGAATGGTCAATTACTTGGAGTTCTGGATTTGGATTCTTCAGAGATTGATGATTATGATGCTATGGATCGAGATTATTTGGAACAATTTGTCGCTATTTTGCTTGAAAAGACAGAATGGGACTTTACAATGTTTGGGGAGAAAGCCTAATGTATCAAGCACTTTATCGAAAATATAGAAGTCAAAACTTCTCCCAGTTGGTTGGTCAAGAAGTTGTGGCTAAGACTCTTAAACAAGCAGTGGAACAAGAAAAAATAAGTCATGCTTATCTTTTTTCTGGTCCTCGTGGAACGGGAAAAACCAGTGTAGCTAAGATTTTTGCTAAAGCTATGAACTGTCCAAATCAAGTGGGTGGTGAACCTTGCAATAACTGCTATATTTGTCAAGCAGTGACGGATGGTAGTTTAGAAGATGTCATCGAAATGGATGCAGCTTCTAATAATGGGGTTGATGAAATTCGTGAAATTCGTGATAAATCTACCTACGCCCCTAGTCTTGCCCGTTATAAGGTTTATATCATAGACGAGGTTCATATGCTGTCTACAGGGGCTTTTAATGCTCTCCTAAAGACGCTGGAAGAGCCCACACAGAATGTGGTCTTTATTTTAGCTACCACTGAATTGCACAAGATACCTGCCACTATTCTATCCCGTGTGCAACGTTTTGAATTTAAATCGATTAAGACACAGGATATTAAGGAACATATCCGCTATATCTTAGAAAAAGAAAATATCAGTTCTGAGCCAGAGGCTGTGGAAATCATTGCTAGATGGGCTGAAGGTGGAATGCGAGATGCCTTGTCAATTTTGGATCAAGCCCTGAGTTTGACACAGGGAAACGAGCTGACGACTGCCATCTCTGAAGAAATTACTGGCACCATTAGCCTATCAGCCTTGGATGATTATGTGGCCGCCTTGTCTCAACAGGATGTTCCCAAGGCTTTGTCTTGCTTAAATCTTCTATTTGACAATGGTAAGAGCATGACTCGTTTTGTGACCGACCTTTTGCACTATTTAAGAGATTTGTTAATTGTTCAAACAGGTGGAGAAAACACTCATCATAGTCCAGTCTTTGTAGAGAATTTGGCACTTCCTCAAGAAAATCTGTTTGAAATGATTCGCTTAGCGACAGTGAGTTTAGGGGATATTAAGTCTAGTTTGCAGCCAAAGATTTATGCTGAGATGATGACCATCCGTTTGGCGGAGGTTAAACCTGAAGCAGCTCTTTCTGGGGCAGTTGAACATGAAATTGCTGCATTGAGACAGGAAGTTGCGCGTCTCAAACAAGAACTTGCCAATGTGGGAACCGTAGCTAAGCCAACAAATCCAGCTCCTAGTCGCCCAGCAGCAGGCAAGACGGTCTATCGTGTGGATCGCAATAAAGTGCAATCTATCTTGCAAGAGGCTGTCGAAAATCCTGATTTAGCACGTCAAAATCTGATTCGTTTGCAGAATGCCTGGGGAGAGGTAATTGAAAGTTTAGGTGGGCCGGATAAGGCTTTGCTGGTTGGTTCTCAACCAGTTGCGGCCAATGAACACCATGCTATTCTTGCTTTTGAGTCTAACTTCAATGCTGGTCAAACCATGAAACGAGACAATCTTAACACCATGTTTGGCAACATCCTCAGTCAGGCAGCAGGTTTTTCACCTGAGATTTTAGCCATTTCCATGGAGGAATGGAAAGAAGTTCGCGCAGCCTTTTCAGCCAAAGCCAAATCTTCTCAAACTGAAAAAGAAGCAGAAGAAAGTCTGATTCCAGAAGGATTTGAATTTTTGGCTGATAAAGTGAAGCTAGAGGAAGACTAAAGAAAGATTTCATGATACAATAAGTTTATGAATAGACAACAATTTATTATTATCGCGCTGTTTACAGCTACTGAGACCTATTTTTTCAATGAAGCCTGGATGACTGGTCGCTATATTATGGCAGCTTTTTGGGCTATTTTGCTCTTTAGAAATTTTCGAGTTAGTTACTTGATGGGCAAGATTGTAGATGTCATTGACCAGCATTTAAAAGGAAAAGACTAGTCCTCAGCTTCTAGACAAAATCAAAGCCTTTTAGGCTTTTTTTTGTTATACTATAAAAGTATATTTATTGACCTTTTACCGTATTTTCTAGGGAAATCAAGTATGTTTCCAGTAAGCACTGTAAAGGCCTTGAAAAAGAAAGGAACTATCATGTCAGTATTAGAGATCAAAGATCTTCACGTTGAGATTGAAGGAAAAGAAATTTTAAAAGGGGTTAACCTGACCCTGAAAACAGGAGAAATCGCCGCTATCATGGGACCAAATGGTACGGGTAAATCGACTCTTTCTGCCGCTATCATGGGAAATCCAAACTATGAAGTTACCAAAGGTGAAGTATTGTTTGATGGTGTAAACATCCTTGAGTTGGAAGTTGACGAGCGTGCGCGTATGGGACTTTTCCTTGCTATGCAATACCCATCAGAAATTCCTGGTATTACTAACGCTGAGTTTCTTCGTGCAGCCATGAATGCTGGTAAAGAAGACGATGAGAAGATTTCAGTTCGCGAGTTCATCACTAAGTTAGATGAAAAGATGGAATTGCTCAATATGAAAGAAGAAATGGCTGAGCGTTACCTCAACGAAGGTTTCTCTGGTGGTGAGAAAAAACGTAATGAGATTCTTCAACTTTTGATGTTGGAACCAACTTTTGCCCTTTTGGATGAGATTGACTCTGGTCTTGATATTGATGCCCTTAAAGTTGTTTCTAAAGGTGTGAATGCCATGCGTGGTGAAGGCTTTGGTGCTATGATTATCACTCACTACCAACGTCTTTTGAACTACATCACACCAGATGTGGTACACGTGATGATGGAAGGTCGTGTTGTCCTTTCTGGTGGTCCAGAATTGGCTGCGCGTTTGGAACGTGAAGGATACGCAAAACTAGCTGAAGAACTTGGCTACGACTACAAGGAAGAATTGTAATTCCCTCGTATCTTTTAGGAGAAGTAAATGACTAAAGAAAATATTAAACTTTTTTCAGAAATGCACGCTGAACCAAGCTGGTTGGCTGACCTCCGTCAAAAAGCTTTTGATAAGATTGAGAGTTTGGAATTACCAGTTATTGAGCGTGTCAAATTCCACCGTTGGAATCTGGGTGATGGAACGATTACAGAAAGTGAGCCATCAGCAAATGTTCCAGATTTCACAGCTTTAGATAATCACTTGAAACTGGTGCAAGTAGGAACTCAAACAGTTTTTGAACAAACACCAGTTGAGTTAGCTGAACAAGGTGTTATCTTCACAGACTTTCACTCAGCTTTAGAAGAAATTCCAGAGCTTATTGAGGAATTCTTCATGTCATCTGTTAAGTATGACGATGATAAGTTGGCAGCCTACCATACAGCTTATTTAAACAGTGGTGCCGTTCTCTACATTCCTGATAATGTTGAGATTAAAGAACCAATCGAAGGAATTTTCTACCAAGACAGCGATAGTGATGTGCCGTTTAACAAGCATATTATGATTATCGCTGGTAAGAACAGTAAGATTAGCTATTTGGAACGTTTGGAATCTCGTGGTGAGGGTAGTGCAAAAGCGACTGCAAACATTACTGTTGAAGTGATCGCTCGTTCAGGTGCTCAAGTCAAGTTTGCGGCTATTGACCGCCTTGGTGAAAACGTCATTGCCTACATTAGCCGTCGTGGTAAACTAGGTAACGATGCAAGTATTGACTGGGCAATAGGTGTCATGAACGAAGGAAACGTCGTTGCTGACTTTGATAGCGACTTGATTGGTAACGGTAGCCATGCAGATCTCAAGGTTGTAGCTCTTTCAAGTGGCCGTCAGGTGCAAGGGATTGATACTCGTGTAACCAACTATGGTTGCAACTCAATCGGAAATATCCTCCAACATGGAGTTATTCTTGAAAAAGCAACCTTGACCTTCAATGGTATTGGCCACATTATCAAGGGTGCCAAGGGAGCAGATGCGCAACAAGAAAGTCGTGTTCTCATGCTTTCAGACCAAGCGCGTTCAGATGCCAATCCAATTCTTTTGATTGATGAAAATGACGTAACTGCAGGACACGCGGCTTCTATCGGTCAGGTAGATCCAGAAGACATGTACTACCTCATGAGTCGTGGCTTGGATAAGGCAACTGCAGAACGCTTGGTTGTTCGTGGTTTCCTTGGATCTGTTATCGTTGAGATTCCAGTCAAGGAAGTTCGTGATGAAATGATTGCAACGATCGAAGAAAAATTGTCAAAACGCTAAGGGGAAGCCTATGTTAGATGTAGAAGCGATTCGCAAGGATTTTCCAATTTTAGACCAGATTGTTAATGATGAACCATTGGTTTATTTGGACAATGCTGCGACGACACAAAAACCACTAGCAGTTCTGGAGACGATTAACCGTTACTATGAGAACGACAATGCCAATGTTCATCGTGGCGTTCATACCTTGGCAGAAAGGGCGACAGCTTCCTATGAGGCGGCTCGTGAAACCATTCGTAAGTTTATTAATGCAAGCTCCACAAAGGAAGTTCTCTTTACTAGAGGAACGACAACCAGTCTCAACTGGGTAGCTCGCTTTGCTGAGGAAATCCTGACTGAGGGAGATAAGGTTTTGATTTCCGTCATGGAACACCATTCCAATATCATTCCTTGGCAGGAAGCCTGTCGTAAGACTGGGGCTGAGCTTGTCTATGTTTATCTCAAAGACGGAGCTTTGGATATGGCTGACTTGCGAGCAAAATTGACGGACAAGGTAAAGTTTGTCTCCCTAGCTCATGCCTCAAATGTTCTTGGAGTGGTTAATCCTATCAAGGAAATCACTCAAATGGCCCACCAAGTTGGAGCCATCATGGTGGTAGATGGTGCTCAGTCTACACCTCATATGAAGATTGATGTCCAGGATTTGGATGTGGACTTATTTGCCTTTTCAGGTCACAAGATGGCTGGTCCGACTGGTATCGGTGTTCTTTACGGTAAAGAAAAGTATCTGGAGCAAATGTCACCAGTTGAATTTGGTGGCGAAATGATTGATTTTGTCTATGAGCAATCTGCTAGTTGGAAGGAATTGCCTTGGAAATTTGAGGCTGGAACACCCAATATGGCAGGTGCAATCGGACTAGCAGCAGCAGTGGATTATCTAGAAAAGATTGGTATGGATGCCATTGAAGCCCATGAACAGGAACTGATTGCATACGTCTTTCCAAAACTGCAGACGATTGAGGGATTGACTATTTATGGTTCGCAGGACTTGGCTCAACGATCGGGTGTCATTGCTTTTAATCTAGGCAATCTTCATCCTCACGACCTTGCGACTGCTTTGGATTATGAAGGAGTGGCTGTTCGAGCGGGTCACCATTGCGCTCAACCCTTGCTCCAGTATTTGGATGTTCCAGCAACAGCTCGTGCAAGTTTTTATATCTACAATACCAAGGCAGATTGCGACAAGCTAGTCGATGCCTTACAAAAGACAAAGGAGTTTTTCAATGGCACTTTCTAAACTAGATAGCCTTTATATGGCAGTGGTAGCGGACCATTCGAAAAATCCACATCACCAAGGGAAGTTGGAAGATGCTGAGCAAATCAGTCTCAACAATCCGACCTGTGGAGATGTTATCAATCTCTCCGTCAAGTTTGATGCAGATGACCGCTTGGAAGATATCGCTTTTCTAAACTCAGGTTGTACCATCTCGACTGCCTCTGCAAGCATGATGACAGATGCCGTTTTAGGAAAAACCAAACAAGAAATCTTAGAACTGGCGACTATTTTTTCTGAAATGGTGCAAGGGCAAAAAGATGAGCGTCAAGACCAACTTGGAGATGCTGCTTTCTTGTCAGGTGTTGCCAAATTCCCTCAACGAATCAAGTGTGCAACCCTAGCTTGGAACGCCCTGAAGAAAACAATTGAAAATCAAGAAAAACAGTAAGACAAGTTTCTTTTGTCTTATGAATCAGTAGAAATGAAGAATGAAAGAAAGGATATTATGGCTGAAGAAAGAGTAGAACCAAAACCAATTGACCTTGGTGAATATAAATTTGGTTTCCATGATGATGTAGAGCCTGTCCTATCGACAGGAAAAGGATTGAATGAAGATGTCATTCGTGAACTATCAGCTGCTAAGGGAGAACCTGAGTGGATGTTAGAATTCCGTTTGAAGTCTTATGAAACCTTCAAAAAAATGCCCATGCAAACTTGGGGAGCAGACTTGTCAGAGATTGACTTTGATGACTTGATCTACTACCAAAAACCATCTGATAAACCAGCCCGTTCTTGGGACGACGTTCCTGAAAAGATCAAAGAAACCTTTGAACGTATCGGTATTCCAGAAGCTGAACGTGCATATCTGGCCGGAGCTTCTGCCCAGTACGAGTCAGAAGTGGTTTACCACAATATGAAGGAAGAATTCCAGAAATTGGGAATTGTCTTTACAGATACCGATTCTGCCCTCAAGGAATACCCAGACTTGTTTAAACAATACTTTGCTAAGTTAGTACCGCCGACTGATAACAAGTTGGCAGCCCTCAACTCAGCAGTATGGTCTGGTGGAACCTTTATCTACGTACCAAAAGGTGTAAAGGTAGATATTCCACTTCAAACTTACTTCCGTATCAACAACGAAAATACTGGTCAGTTTGAACGTACCTTGATTATCGTTGATGAGGGAGCAAGTGTACACTATGTAGAAGGATGTACAGCGCCAACTTATTCAAGTAACAGCTTGCATGCTGCTATTGTAGAAATCTTTGCCTTGGACGGAGCTTACATGCGTTATACGACAATCCAAAACTGGTCTGACAATGTCTATAACTTGGTAACGAAACGTGCTAAAGCTCAAAAGGATGCCACTGTTGAGTGGATTGATGGGAACTTGGGTGCCAAAACAACCATGAAATACCCATCTGTTTACCTAGATGGAGAAGGGGCGCGTGGTACTATGCTCTCTATCGCTTTTGCCAATGCCGGGCAACACCAGGACACTGGTGCTAAAATGATACACAATGCTCCACATACAAGCTCGTCTATCGTGTCTAAATCCATTGCTAAAGGTGGAGGAAAGGTTGACTATCGTGGACAAGTAACCTTTAATAAAAACTCTAAGAAATCTGTCTCTCACATCGAATGTGATACCATTATCATGGATGACTTGTCAGCATCAGATACCATTCCATTTAATGAAATTCACAACTCGCAAGTCGCTTTGGAACACGAAGCTAAGGTATCTAAGATTTCAGAGGAACAACTCTATTACCTCATGAGCCGTGGATTGTCAGAATCAGAGGCAACTGAGATGATTGTTATGGGATTTGTGGAGCCCTTCACAAAAGAACTTCCAATGGAGTATGCTGTTGAGCTGAACCGCTTGATTAGCTATGAAATGGAAGGGTCAGTTGGGTAAAATTTGATTTTAGATTTACTCAAAATCAAGGATTTTGAAGATGAACTTGTAACAAAAAAATCGCGATTTTAAACCGCGATTTTTTTATAATTTCTCGTTGATAAATCGGATAAACTGATTCCACCAAACTTTTAAGAAGAAGGCTTTTTCTACTTTCTTTTCTGCTAGCATTTCGAAACTAGGACGTTCAGTGGTAATGTAACCTTGACCAATCAAGTCCTTGTCTTCATAAGTTAAATGGCCAACCACTGTTCCAGCTTCAAGTGGTGCTGGGATTGCTTTGGAATCAGGTGTGAATTGAACAGATTGGGAAGATTGATTCCCAACACGTTCAATTAGAGAGATATCATCTTTGGCAACAGCAGTAACTGTATCTTCTTTTCCGTCTTGTACAGGGACTTTGCTATCTTGATAGACATCACCTTTCTGAACGATTTTGCGAAGCGTGAATGTAGAAGAGATATAATCCATTAGTGAAGATGTAGCTGTGAAACGAGCGTAAGGATTATTGTCTTGATGGTCTGCATTCAAAACAACTGTAATAACCCTCATTCCTTTCTCGACAGTAGTACCAACAAAAGATTCTCCAGCTTTATCTGTTGTTCCTGTTTTCAGTCCATCAAAACCACCACGGTAAGCAGGCATGCCTTCTAACATATAGTTAGTCGAAGTGATTGTCATCCCAGCAAAAGTAGAAGAAGGTTTTTTTGTGATTTCCAAGACTTGTGGGTACTTTTTGATGAGGTTACGAGCAACGATAGCAACATCATAAGCACTGAGCTTGTTTTCATCATCTTTTTTAGAGCCTGGGTAAATGTTATCCCCAAGAGTCTCATTGTTAAGACCTGTCGTATTGACAACAGTGGCATCTTTAATTCCCCATTCCAAGAGTTTTGCCCGCATCATATCGACGAAATCTTTTTCTGAGCCAGCAATTTTCTCAGCTAGAGCAATGGCTGCACTGTTAGCGCTAGATACTAGTGTTGCTTCCAGTAGTTGTTCGACGGTATAATTACGAGCCTCCATAGGGACGTTACTTGCTTCAGAATTAGTTGTTAATTTGTAAGGATATTCAGAAATATCTACTGGGGTAGATAGCGAAATACTTCCGTTTTCCAAGGCTTCATAGACAAGATAAACTGTAATTAATTTTGTAATAGAGGCGATTTCGACTGGCTGAGTTGCATCTTTTTCATAAAGTATTTTTCCAGTATTCGCCTCAACAGCAATGGCATGTTTTGCAGCAATATTAAAATCTTGAGCAGCAACAGTAGATGCTGAGCCAATAAGGGATAAGCTTAGTAGAGTTAAAATGATTTTTTTCATAGTAAGTTTATTCTAACATAAAGAAAAAAATATTCCCAGTTTCATGATAGAAGAAAGAAGCTTTTTTGAAAGTATGGTAAAATAGATGAATGGAGGTACCCCATGTTTCGTAAGAATAAATTATTTTTTTGGACCAGTGAGATTTTATTATTAACCATCATCTTTTATTTATGGAGACAGATGGGTGGGATTATAACGCCCTTTGTAAGTGTCGCAAACACCATAATGATTCCCTTTCTTCTAGGTAGTTTTTTATATTATTTAACAAATCCCTTTGTTAGTTTTTTACAAAAGTATTTCAAAATTAATCGTATCATTGGCATTCTACTAACTTTGTGTGCCTTGGTTTGGGGGCTAGTTATTGGGGTAGTCTATCTCTTACCGATTTTGGTCAATCAGTTGACCAGCTTGATTGCGACTAGCCAGACTATCTATAGTCGTTTACAAGATTTGATTGTGGATTTATCTACTTATCCAGCCTTTCAAAATTTGGATATTCAAGCGAATATTCAACAATTAAATCTTTCTTATGTAGATATTTTACAAAATATACTAAATAGTGTGACGAATAGTGTTGGAAGTATCCTATCAGCTCTCTTTAGTACTGTTTTAATTATTATCATGACACCTGTGTTTTTGGTTTATTTTTTGTTAGATGGTCACAAATTTTTACCGATGCTGGAACGTACTGTTTTAAAGAGAGATAAGTTGCATATTGCAGGTCTCTTAAAAAATTTGAATGCGACAATTGCTCGATATATTAGTGGAGTCGCCATTGATGCGATTATTATTGGTTGTTTGGCCTTTATCGGATATAGCGTGATTGGTTTAAAATACGCTTTGGTCTTCGCCATCTTTTCAGGGTTAGCCAATCTCATTCCGTATGTGGGACCAAGTATTGGTCTGATTCCGATGATTATCGCTAATGTCTTTACCGATCCTCATAGAATGCTGATTGCAGTTGTTTACATGCTAATCATTCAACAAGTGGATGGAAATATCCTCTACCCTCGAATCGTTGGTGGGGTAATGAAGGTTCATCCAATCACAATTTTAGTTTTACTTTTATTATCAAGTAATATCTATGGTGTCATCGGTATGATTGTCGCTGTACCAACCTATTCTATCTTAAAAGAAATTTCTAAGTTCTTATCTCGCTTGTATGAAAATCATAAAACAATGAAAGAACGAGAAAGAGAGTTAGCTAAGTAAAAGTCAGGAAATTCCTGATTTTTCTTTTTCTTTAGGTAAATTATAGGAGTAGAAGTGCCATTTAGATTAGCCGATTAAGAATAAGGTAAATTCCCAAACTAAGTTCCACCGCTAATCCAAGTGGAAGTTAGTCT